>SYBH01000046.1 GCA_005787345.1 Actinomycetota bacterium | reverse complement strand
GTGGTACGACCGGGCACCATCATCGTCACACGGTCCACCGTGCCGGTGGGCACCGCGGATCGACTGCGAGATCTGATTGGCCGCAACGACGTACACGTGGCTTCGAACCCCGAGTTCCTTCGCGAAGGAAGTGCCGTCGCCGACTTCTTTCACCCGGATCGCATCCTCATCGGAGCCAGCGAGACGGTGGTTCGTCGCCGACTTGGCGAGCTCTACGACGTATTTGGTGCTCCGGTCATCATCACAGACATTGCCACGGCCGAACTCACGAAACATGCAGCCAACGCCTTCCTGGCAACGCGCCTCAGTTTCGTCAACGCAATGGCCAACATCTGCGAGGCAGCGGGCGCTGACGTCCATCAAATGATGAGGGTCGTTGGACTTGATCCGCGAATCGGTCCGAAGTTTCTCGCTGCCGGTCCAGGTTGGGGTGGTTCATGCCTTCCCAAGGACACTCGGGCACTGGCCTATGTTGCCCGCCAACTTGGCGAGCCGTTCGAACAGTTGGAAGTCACCGTCTCGAGCAACGAGCGCCAATTCAATCGTGTGGTGCGCCGCTTGTCCGACCATCTAGGTGGATCGTGTCGCAATCGACGTATCGCAGTCTGGGGATTGGCATTCAAGGCGGGTACGAACGACCTTCGCGACTCCCCCAGCCTTGCGGTGTGTCGCCGTCTACTGGCCGAAGGTGCACACGTGATCGGCTACGACCCGGCAGTTACCGCGCCACAGGTGAAGTACCTGGGCGTGGATTATGCAGACACTTCCATCAGTGCATGTTTCGGCGCGGATGCACTGGTCATCCTCACCGAGTGGCCCGAATTCAGCGAGGTGGATCCGTCCGACGTCGCATCAGCCATGACCGGCGATGTGGTGTTCGATACTCGCAACGTGTTGGACACCAACTCGTGGATTTCGGCGGGCCTTCGACTCGTGGCCGTTGGACGCGGCTCGCCTGATCCAAAGAAAAGCAGTGTCAACGCCAGCGCGGCGTAACCCACGCAACACGCTGTAAGCACCATCAGATAGCCGGCATCGATACCCACCGCTAGTGCGAGGGCCGCGCCGAGGACGAACGACATGTTGTAAACAACGTCGTAGGCCGCAAAAACACGCCCCAGCGATGCCTCGTCAACGCTTGACTGCACCGCGGCATCGTTGCATACCCGCATGTTCTGAAAGGCGAAGGATGTCACCACTATCGCTCCGAGTGCGGTGACGAAGGAATCAAGCAGCAGGATTCCTCCAACTGCAACCATTGATGCCATCGCTGCGAGAACCGACACAGACTTGCGTGGTACTCGTTCGATGATCCATTCTGCCGTGAGTGTTCCGACGAACGTACCCACCCCGGCTACACCGAAAACCGCGGCATAGCCGGTGGCCTCGACGCTGAATCGAGCATCGATAACCAGGGCAACGCAGGCGTAGCAAACACCGAGGAGGAACTTGCCACCGCCACTGGAAACCATGGAATAGCGAACCCTGTGATTCCGCAAATGTTCCGCAGCGCATCTCCAGTCACGTGACTGATGTGTAACCGATCCGCCACCAAGTTCGGTACCGATGTTGCCGTACCAGCGAGACGATGCCACATGCAACGCCATGGCGACGACGAAAGCCAGCCGTACGTCGAGCAATTGCAAGGACGCGGCACACGCCACCCCGATAAAGCCCGCCATCATGCTGAGGAGCAAACTCACAGAATCTGCCGTCACCAATTGATGCCGTTCAACCAACTGTGGAACCGATGTCGCACGAACGGTGTACAGAACCCGCGTCGTCAACAACAACAATCCGAAGACAACGAATCCAAAGATGGGTCGTTGCGACATCGCTGCCCCGACGGCGCCGAGGGTGAGTACGGCACGAATCATCTGACCACTCATCAGAAGGTGTTGACGCGAAAAGCGATCGGCGACGAACCCGGCCAATGGGCCCACGAACAATAATGGGAATGCCGCTACCACCAGCCCGCGCAGAAAGGCGACCGTGGTGTTGTCCGGGCTCAAGTCGAACAGCAGCACCTGGGCCAAACCCAGCGAGGTCATCGCATCGGCGACCTGCGAAGACACTTGTCCGCACATTGCGGTACGAAAATCCGACCGACGAAGAACGTCGCGAAGTCGAACATGCTCCTTCGCCTCGTCGCGGAACAGCTGAAAACTCATTGTCGCAGGGCGCACGTAGCCAGAGTGGCAAATCGCGGCGCTAAGTGCGGTGAGTTTTGGTAAACAATCCCTGAACATTCACCGACTGTGGAAGTTCACCTTGAACTTGCCTGCAGTTCAACATCCCTCAAAGTTGGCTCTTCACTGTTGAGCCATGCGAATTGGAATCGTCACGGAGAGCTTCCTCCCCACCGTCAACGGGGTGACGAATTCCGTGGTGCGACTGCTCGAACATCTCGACGCCACTGATCACCACGCCATGGTCGTGGCCCCCGGTGATGGGCCCGACCATTTTCGACGATTCCCCGTGGTTCGCGCCCGCAGCGTCTCGGTACCGCGGTATCGAAACTTCGAACTTGGAATCCCCAGTCCACGCCTTCGGGAAGCCCTTGAAGGCTTTCAGCCGGATGTGGTGCACCTTGCGGCACCATTCGGGCTTGGCGCGTATGCGGGGAGAGTCTGCCGACAACTCGGCGTTCCCACCGTCGCCATCTACCAAACCGATGTCCCAGGATTCCTCGGTCACTACGGCCTGGCTTCAACCGGCAACATCGTGTGGAAGTGGGTGGAACATGTCCACAACCAAGCGGACCTGACGCTGGCCCCCTCAACGGCGGCTATTGACGACTTGCTTTCGCACGGAGTGCGCAACGTGGAATTGTGGCGACGAGGAGTTGACGGCAACCTGTTTTCACCAAGCAAACGATGTGAGGAGCTGCGTCGGTCATGGGACACCGAGGGTCGTGTCGTAGTTGGCTATGTCGGGCGACTCGCACATGAGAAGCGCGTGGAAGATCTCGCGGTGTTGTCCGGAAACCCGCGCGTGCGCCTGGTGATTGTCGGCGACGGCCCACAACGCGAACGCCTCTCGCGTGTGCTTCCTGATGCAGTGTTTCCAGGCTTCCTGTCGGGTGAGGCGCTTGCCAAACATTTTGCGAGCTTCGATGTCTTCGTACACACCGGCGCAAATGAAACGTTTTGCCAGACACTGCAGGAAGCCCTCGCCTCTGGTGTGCCGTGCATCGCGCCGGCACAAGGCGGTCCACTCGACATCGTCGTCGACCGGATGAACGGTCTCTTGTTCTCGCCGGGGAACTCAATCGAGGTGCGTACGTGCGTCGAGCAGCTCTTCAATGACGAAACGCGACGACGGCTCGCGGAGCGGGCGCGCGGATCGGTGGAGCATCGAACCTGGGCTTCGGTAAACACTCAACTACTCGACCATTTCCGCCGTGCCTGCGGAACTCCGAATGGCGATTCCCAATTGGAAACCTCTCACGCCGCCTAGCCACACCATGCGTATCGCTCACGTCGCCAATTTCTACGGGCCGCGAAGCGGAGGCTTGCGTACCACCATGCATCGCCTTGGTCGGGGCTATGTTGATGCCGGGCACGAGGTGCTTCACGTCGTGCCCGGTCGTGACTTTGAACGCGAATGGACCGAATCGGGATTGCGAATCACGATCCCGGGCCGCGCACTCGCGGGTACCGGCGGATATCGCGTCATCGTCAACCTGGCACGAGTGCGCCGGTTGCTCGACGAATTCCGACCAGACGCACTCGAAGTCTCGGACCGCTTCACTCTTACATCATTGGGAGATTGGGCTAGAGAGAACTTCGTCCGAAGCGCCGTTTTCAGTCACGAGACACTCTCGGGATTGAGCGAGACGTTCGTTCGTGTTCCGATGATTACCAAGACCCCGGTG
>SYBH01000045.1 GCA_005787345.1 Actinomycetota bacterium | reverse complement strand
TGGGTATTTGTGACGGACGTGTCGTCATCATCACCGGTGCTGGTCGTGGCCTTGGCCGTGAACACGCACTCGCATTCGCTGCCGAAGGCGCCAAGGATGTGGTGAACGATGTCGGCGCATCGCTGCAAGGCGACGGCAACGACATGAGCCCAGCCCAGGAGGTCGTCGATCTCATTCGCGCCAATGGTGGCGAGGCCATTACCAACGGCGATGACATTGCCGATTGGGACGGTGCTGGCCGTCTTGTGCAGAGCGCCATCGACACGTTCGGTGGTCTCGACACGGTTGTGACCAATGCGGGCATCGTGCGAGATCGCATGTTCGTCAACATGAGCGTCGACGAGTGGGACGCCGTCATTCGTGTGCATCTTCGTGGCACCTTCTGCCCGGTGAAGCACGCGGTCGATTATTGGCGCGCGGAATCAAAGGCTGGTCGTCCTCGTGAGGGTCGCGTGGTCACCACGTCGTCTGGCGCTGGTCTGCATGGTTCGATTGCTCAGACGAACTACTCAGCAGCCAAGGCCGGTATCGCGACCTTCACCATCAATATTGCTGCCGAACTCGGCCGCATTGGTGTGAATGCGAACTCGATTGCACCTTCGGCCCGTAGCCGCATGACCGAAGAAGCCTTTGCCGAAATGATGGCCAAGCCCGAAACCGGTTTCGACGCCATGGACCCGGCCAACCTCAGCCCACTTGTGGTGTGGCTCGGTAGCGGAGACTGCAACGTGTCTGGTCGCGTCTTCGAATGTGCCGGTGGCCTCATCAGCCTTGCTGATGGTTGGCAGGTCGGTGCCGAGTTCGACAAGGGAGACAAATGGGATCCAGCGGAAATCGGTGCGGTTGTCGACGATCTTGTGAAGGCTGCTCCTGCTCCGTTCCCGGTTCACGGAACCTGATCGGCAATCGACGCACATGAGTGACACCACCGCCACAGACGGTCGAGTAATTGGGGAGCGGGCGCTGCAAACGCGCCGTCGCATCCTCGAAGCCACTGCCGCGCTGCTACGCGATCAGGGCGCGCTCGACGTCAAGGCAATGGATGTTGCTCGTGAAGTCGGAACTTCACCAGCGACCTTCTATCAATACTTCGCCGATGTTGAAGATGCGATTTTCGCGTTGGCGCTTGAGTTGCCAGAGAAGGTTGCACCCATTCAGATGCAACTCGAAAGCGACTGGTCGGGGCCCGCGGGCCTCGACCTCGCTCGCCAAGCAGTGTCTGATTACACCGACTTTTGGGATGAGAACGCTGCGGTACTGCGGGTGCTGTTACTTCGCGCTGATGAGCGCGATGAACGATTCCGTCAGGTGCGACGCGACTACAACGCCCCGTTCATGACGGCGATGGTGGCCAAAGTGCGTTCTGCGCAAGACGCGGGCCGTATCGCGAGAGCGATCGATGCTGAAGCAACCGCAGGTGCAATGCTCGCGGCGCTCGATCGACTTCCCAACTATCGTGAAGGTTTCGAAAAGCGCGGCACAAGTCGCGAGGCAATGATCGAGACCGTTGCTCGTCTGCTGCATTCCTCACTGACCGGAGAACCATTGTCATGAAGCTGTTCAAGCGTTGTCTCGCAGTGTCCATAGCCCTCGCAACGCTTGCCGCTTTGGCAACGGTGTCGCCGCCTGCGTCCGCCCAGGTCTCGCCGGCAATCATCGACCCAACCTGCGCGTTTCCGATCATCGTGAATCAGGAAGACGCCAACGTTGCCTATCCAGACACGAACTCCACGTACTGGGCCATGCCTACCAACTTCTCGCTCGGCGATGTTGTCACGATCACCGGTGAGTTCTCCTACGCCCGCTACATGTCGTTCAACTCTTACAACGAATCAGGTTCCAGCGTCGGAGGTCTGCGCGATACGGCGATTGTTCCCGATGCGGGAAGTATCAATCCGTTCCTTGCTGGTCAGTCACTCACGGGTTCACCACGTAACTACACGGTGAACGTGAATGTCACGAATACTCCACAGGTCACCTCGCCGGTTGCCGGTGAAATCGATGCGATCCCGGGTATTGGCTGGTTGCTCATTCGTGTGTATGTACCGTTCGATGCCAACAGCCCGAGCGGTGGTGTTCCTATTCCGTCGATCACCGTCAATAGCGTCACGAAAATCGGTTGCACCACGTTCGGTGCCGAACCAGCGATCGTTGCCCTGGCTGCGCTCATCATGGGTCAAGCCATTGCCGACGCGATTCCGCCAGCTGAAGTTCCTGAGTTCTCGTTCTCAGGCGGCGGTGGTCTCTTCCCGAATGCCGACAATAAGTATGTGTATGCCACAACGTCATGGAAGCCAGGCCGACTCGCCATCGTTCGCGGCTTGGCGCCGAGTTATCCCGATACGCCCGGCCAACCGCTGTATCCCGAGCAGCAGCTGCGGTACTGGTCGATGTGCACGAACCTGCTCGTAACGCCAGCGCCTGTTGTTGAATGCGCTCGCGACAATGTCACCGCACTCGATGCGCAGGGTTATTACACCTACGTGATCGGCGCCGATGAAGATCAGCCTTCGGCCGCATCAATCGCTCGTGACAATGCAACCTGGTTGAAGTGGTTTGGCCCCATCGGCGAAGCGCTGCCTGAAGAGTTGAAGCCCAACGGCAATCTCATTTTGCGCAACATGCTGCCGGATGCGTCGTTTGGCAATGCCGTGCAAAACATTCCGATGACGCAATCGAATGCAGCCGCTCGCTCCACGATGGGCGCGTATTACCCCGAGGCGACCTATTGCGATCGTTCAGTCTTTGAGCGTTACGGCGCCGGTGCGTGTTTCGTGCTTGGCCCGAAATTCACGGGCTGAGCACGCCAGCGATTACCAGCCGCGGTATTCGACGTCGCGACGTTCCTTGAATGCAGCGACACCTTCTTGGAAGTCCTGGGTGTAGGA
>SYBH01000044.1 GCA_005787345.1 Actinomycetota bacterium | reverse complement strand
GCCACACCGGCCGATAACTCGACTCAAGGGTTGATTCTTTGCTGTCCGACGAGCGACTGTCAGTGTCGTATCAGCAACGGTTTAGTCAGCTGATACTTGTTGTGGAACTGACCAGTCGGTCAAGCGCCATCCGGCTTCGATGATTGCGGAAGCGATCACGCCGATGCCGACCGCGCTTGCAATGTCGCGGGCGTCAGGAAGCGGAAGTTCGAAGTACTCGCGCAGGGCAGGAATGACCAATACTCCGACGAAGCACACAGCCATCCCGATGACGAGTGCATACTTCCAAAAGAGCATTGGGCGACAAAGAATCACAAGTACCCACATGGCAACGGTGAACAATGTGATGACGGCAACGGCGCGAGCTTGTTCGAGGGGAACATCAGATCTGCGTTCAAGGGTGTACGCGGTGAGCGTGGCGATTGCAGCGATGACACCAGCAGGAATCGCGAATTTCAGAACTCGCCTGAGGAAGCCAGACATTGCCCGGCGATTGTTCTGTGAGAGAGCGAGAAAGAAGCCGGGTATGCCAATAGTGAGTGAAGAGATGATCGTGAAATGTCGCGGCAGGAAGGGGAACGGGATATGGCCGATGCCAACAGCAAGTGCCAAAACGACTGCGTAGAACGTCTTGGTGAGGAAAAGGTTGGAGACGCGCTCAACGTTTGCGATGACGCGGCGACCTTCGTTGACGACCGAAGGGAAAACTGAGAAGTCGTTGGCGAGAAGAACAAATCGAGCGACAGCTCGTGCAGCGGCCGAACCCGAACCCATTGCCACGCCGACATCGGCATCTTTAAGAGCGAGTGTGTCGTTCACGCCATCGCCGGTCATCGCAACGGTGTGCCCTCGGGACTGGAGGGCGTGCACCATCGCGCGTTTCTGATGAGGGGTAACGCGTCCGAATACGGAGTACTTCTCGAGCACATCAGCAAGTGCTTCTTGATCTTCGGGAAGAGTGCGTGCATCGATGGGTTCATCGGCCCCGGGAACGCCGCAACGCGTGGCGACTGCACCAACGGTGACTGGGCTGTCTCCTGAAATCACCTTGACAACAACGCCTTGTTCGCCGAAGTAGGCAATTGTTTGAGGGGCTGCTTCACGAAGTTGTTCGTCGAGTACGACAAGTGCTGTAGGTACAAGCTCGGCGGGAAGCGTTTCGCCATTGAGTCCAGAAGGTGATGACGCCAGCAGTAAAACGCGTTGGCCGCGACTCGAGTAGTGCTGAAGGCGTTCTCTCGCTGCCGTGAGTGTGGAACCAGTGGGGGCGCTGTCGAGAAGAATGTCGGGCGCACCGAGGTACCACGCGCCATGATCGGCAAACTCTGCAGCGCTCCACTTGCGAGCCGAAGAAAACGCGATCGAATTGGTGAGCTTCCATCCAGGGCCGGTCGGGTACTCGGCAACGATGGCAGCAAGGCTTGGGTTCGGATGATCATCCGATTCGCCGATCGCTGCGAGAACAGAAACGGCGTCCACCGATGACGCTTCGCTACTGCCGAGATGTTCAACTATTGAAAGCGAGAGCGAACCTTCGGTGAGAGTGCCGGTTTTATCGAGACAGATGGTGTCGACTCGAGCTAATCCTTCAATCGCTGCGAGTTCTTGGGTCAGGACCTTCTTGCTGGCGAGTCGAGTAGCACCAAGAGCGAACGCGATGCTTGTGAGCAGGACCAGTCCTTCGGGGACCATGGCAACAAGTCCTGCAACCGAACCCTGCACCGCAGGGACAAAGCCGTCATTAGTTGCGAGTTGTGATGTGACTAAGAGAATCGAAATCGGGATCATCATCCAACCGACGATCGTGATGATTCGATTAATGCCTGTTCGTAGTTCGCTCTTTACGAGAGAGAAGCGGCGGGCTTCGCTTGAAAGGCGGAATGCGTAGGAGTCGGCGCCAACCGCTGTTGCTCGCATCACTCCGCTTCCGGCGACAACGAAACTTCCTGACATCACATTGTCGGCGGTCGCCTTATCGACGGGGTCGGCCTCGCCTGTCAGCAGTGACTCATCGATTTCGAGGTTGGTGCTCTCGAGGATCTCCCCGTCAACCACGATCTGGTCGCCCACTATGAGGATGATGATGTCGTCAAGGACAACATCCTTCGATGCGATGGTGGTGTCTGCGCCATCGCGTCGAACAGTTGAATGTGGTGCATTAAGGACGGCGAGTGCGTCAAGTGAACGCTTCGAACGAATTTCTTGAAAGATTCCGATACTGGCGTTCGCGACAAGTACAAATCCAAAGAGGCCGTCCCTGTATTCACCGATCGCGAAGACGATGACAAGCAAGATGCCGAGAAGAAAGTTGAACGGCGTGAAGACGTTCGCTTTGAAGATTTGGCCGATTGTGCGACTCGTGGGATCCGTAACGTCGTTTGAGCGCCCGTCGGAAAGCCGTTCGGAGACGTCGGTACTACTCAATCCTTTTAGCGTTGTTTCCATGTCGTAGTTTCCGCCAGATGTACTCAGTTTGGATGGACAACAACCACGGGGCACTTGGCGTGGTTCACGCACTGTTGGCTGACTGAACCAACGAGCACTCCTGTGAAGCCGCCGTGCCCACGCGACCCGACGACAAGGAGATCAGCGTCTTCAGAAGCGTCGAGAAGTGCGCGTGCAGCATTCCCCTCGGCGACCAATGTGCTCACGGGAATCGGTGCTTCGGCGGAAATTCCTTCGTCGGCAAGGAACGCCAGAAGCGTTGAGCGCGCGTTGACTTCGAAGTCATCGGGAGTGTTCATCGCTCCGAAGGTTGGCAGAGACGCGGTGATGGGGTACTGCCAAACGATGACGGCTTCGAGCGATGTGCTGCGCAATTTTGCTTCGGCGAATGCCCATCGGAGGGCAGCTCTTGATCCGGCAGAACCGTCGACTCCAACAACGATCTTTCCCAACGTGAACTCCTTAGCTTTCAGCGCTTGACGACGGGGACGAGCAGGACGGGAACGTTGCTCCGGCGGACGAGCTCCTGTGCGACACTGCCAAAGATGAGGTGATGCATTCCGCCATGACCATGTGTCCCAAGCACGATGTGTGTCGCACGGAGTTCGTCGATCGCGGTAAGGAGTGTCTCGGCAGCGGGGCCCATGATGACGAGCGGGTGCACGTCGACGCCAGTGGTATCGCTCAGCGATTCAGCGAGTTCGCGAACCTTTCGATGTTCATCGGTGAGTTCGCCAGCGCGGGCTGATCGGGTGAATGAGCTGATGTCTTCTTTGTCGTAACCCGCAAGCGCTGGCTCTCCGGCGGCGACATGGATGAGGTGCAGCGAGGATCCCGCGGCGCGAGCAAGAAGCAGCCCTTCGCGGACAATCTGCTCACCGTGATCGGAGAAGTCGACAGCAGCGATGACGGTGTATTCCGAACGGGGAGAGACCATTGGCTGAGCCTACGGTCTGGATGCCGTCACTGCTTCTGGTCGGGAGTGGGACTCGCTTACCGCTTTCGGTAGTGGAAAATCGGGCCCGCGTTGGCCCAGCGCCGGGATTCTGCGAGGATGATTGAGCATGAATGTCCAGTCCTTCTCGTTCTTCTACGCGGTTCTCGCCTTGGCCTGTTGGGTCGGTTCCATTGCCGTACTCATCGGGGCGCTCGTTCGGCGTTTCGGCAACCCCGACGCGTTCGGCGAACTTCGATTCCAGGTTGGACGTATCGCCCTTCCCCTTGCTTGGGCGATTGCACTTGTAACGACGCTGGGTTCGCTCTACTACTCGAAGGTTCAGGGCTACGAGCCCTGCGAGCTGTGTTGGTATCAGCGCATCTGCTTGTACCCATGGTCGGTGATCCTCGGAATCGCGGCATGGCGACGCGACGCGGCAATCAAGATCTATGCCATTCCGGTTCTGTGCATCGGCATTGTGATTTCGGCCTATCACTCATGGATCCAATGGTTCCCGCCGTCAACCGGTACATCGTTCTGCAGCGCTGATGCACCGTGTACCACCAAATTCGTGAACGAATTCGATTTCGTCACGCTTCCGTTCATGGCACTTTCTGCTGCCGTGTTCATGATTGCGTTGTTGTTAGCAAGTGATCCGTCCGGCAGTGATTCTGAAATCACCGAAGAAGTAGAGGTAAACGCGTGAGTAATCGTCCAGGGGCAAAGAAGTCCTCCTCGCAAAAAGTGCGCGCCGCATCGAATGCAGGAAAGGGAAGTTCCACCAAGTGGATCTGGGTTGGCATCGTTGCGGTCGTTTTCGTTGTCGGAGTGTTCGCCATTTCTGTAGGTCGCAGCAGTGGTTCCTCAGGCGGCGGAGCATCTCCAAGTGGCGGCACTGTTGTGCCGAACGGAAACCTTGAATATGGCCAAATTGCAGTTTCCGGAACTGGCCTGACGCAGATCCCTGACTCAGGGCCCGATCCCGCAGTGGGCACGGTGTTCCCAACCGTCACCGGCCAACAGTTTGATGGCAAGCAAATGACCATCGCTCCGAACGGCAAACCGCACATCATCATGGTCGTCGCTCACTGGTGTTCCTTCTGCAAGAACGAGGTGCCGCGTATCCAGAAATGGCTGAACGCGTCTGGAATGCCCGACGACGTTGACCTTGTAACTGTTGCAACGTCGAATGACCCGGCAAAGGGCAACTTCCCCGCCGGCGACTGGTTGCGTCGCGAAAAGTGGAGCGTCCCGACCATTGTCGATGACAAGCAGAATCAAGCCGGTAATGCCCTAGGAGTTTCAGGGTTCCCGTACTTCATTGTGGCTGATGCACAAGGCAAGATCGTTTACCGCACGAGTGGAGCAGTCACTGAACAACAGTGGAATGCTCTGCTCGATGCAGCTCGTTCGGGTAAGTCCCCGGTCTGATCGCTCGCTTGCAACGATTTTGAACGACGAAGCGCCCACCTTGTGGTGGGCGCTTCGAGCGTTTTGCGGTGCCTCCGGTGGGGGTCGAACCCACGATCGTCGGATTAAAAGTCCGCTGCCTTAACCAACTTGGCCACAGAGGCGAGATGCGACACGTTACCGGTCTCCCCGGACCTCGCCGACGCCACAGGTAGCGTCTCGGTGTGCATTCCGCCCCAGCGTCGAACGACGCAGACGTCGAAACTGGCCCTGGTCGTGGCGTTTTTGGCTTCGCTCCGTGGGTAGATGCGTTCGCTATGTGGGCGGTTGTTTTCGTCGCACTCTTTCTCGCCGTTTGGATCGGTGCCCGCGGGCCGTTCGCAACCTACGGCGGCGTCGACGAAGCGCCGTATCCGGGTTCCGGCCTCTTTAGCGGTTGGTTCCGTTTCGATGGGAATTGGTACGCACAGATTTCAACTTCTGGCTACTG
Organism: Actinomycetota bacterium; assembly: GCA_005787345.1. Lineage (GTDB taxonomy): Bacteria > Actinomycetota > Acidimicrobiia > Acidimicrobiales > Acidimicrobilacustridaceae > Acidimicrobilacustris. The sequence goes on along the minus strand of SYBH01000044.1, from coordinate 19,105 downwards.
GTTTGCGGGAAGCGAGAGGCAATCTGCGGTCGCGTTTTTCCCGGCGTATCCCGGTGTGCTGTGGGGGCTGCATTCGGTCACAACGGTGTCGGTGAAATTATTGGGTTCGTTGGTGACAATCGCATGTGGACTTGGTGCGTTACTCGCGATCTTCAAATGGTTCCGCGACCACGTCACCGATCGGGTTGCACGAGTCGCGCTCGTCACCTTGCTTGTGTATCCGTACGTCTTTTATTTGTTTGGCGCGGTGTATGGCGACGCGCTGTTCCTACTTGCCGCAGTGGGAGCGTTTCTTCTTCTTGAACGCGATCACACGATCCTTGCGGGTCTCGCTGGCGCGGTTGCAACTGCGACTCGACCAGTCGGCATTGCGCTCATCATCGGACTCGTTGCCGTCGCGCTTTGGCGTCGACATGTCATCGAAGCGGGTGAATCTCGCTGGCGACCGCGCGTGTTGTGGCGCCGACTGCGTCCCGCGGATGCAGGCGTGTTGCTCTCGCTTGGCGGTCTTGTCGGCTACATGGCCTATCTCGGTATTCGGTTTGGACATCCACTCGCATTCGATGACGTCCAAAGCGCTCCGGGGTGGGATCAAGGCTCAGGGCCACGAACCTGGTTCAAGATCACCTGGTTCCAGCAGATCAAAAATCTGCCCCGCTGGTTTTGGGATTGGCTTCAGAACGGCGACACCGCCACTTTCGAAAAGGTGCAGTACGCCGTCACCGTGATCCTGCAAGGACTCTTCGTGCTCGGGTTCTTGTTTCTGGCCTGGCAGGTGTGGAAGAAGTTTGGTTGGGGCTACGGCCTTTACTGCTTTTCAATGTTGGCAATTGCCCTTGTTGGAACCAAGGATTTCCAGGGAACGGGCCGGTATTTACTGGCGCTATTCCCGTGTTTCCTTGTGCTGGGTGGTTATTTGGCTGATCGGCCGCTCCTGCGACGGACATGGTGGTCCATCAGCGCAATTGCGCTGCTAGCCGGAGCCTTCGCATTCGGGCGCGGCTACTACGTAGCCTGAGAGCATGGCGAACTTCGAAAGCCTCACGATCTTCTATCCCATGTGGAACGAAGAAGAGACCATTGGGCGGGCCGTCGCGGCCGCGTTTGATGCCGGCGATGCCCTCGTCGAGGCGGGTGAGATCGCTCGATACGACGTTCTCATCATCAACGATGCCTCCACTGATTCCACCGGCAAGATCGCCGACGAAATGGCTGCCGCCGATGAACGCGTCTCCGTTGTTCATCATGAGACAAATAGAAAACTTGGCGGAACGCTGAAGACTGGCTTTGAGAACGCCAAAGGCGAGATCGTGCTGTACACCGATGCCGATCTCCCGTTCGACATGGCGGAGGTTTCGAAAGCCGTTCGACTTCTGCGCATCTATGAAGCCGACGTGGTTAGTGCCTATCGATTTGACCGAACAGGTGAAGGTGGTCGTCGACTTGTTTACAGCTACGTCTATAACCGCCTCATTCAAACGGTATTCGGTCTTCGACTTCGAGACATGAACTTCGCATTCAAACTCATGCGCCGCTCACTTCTCGACAATATCGAACTGCGCAGTGAGGGTTCATTTATTGATGTCGAACTTCTTGCTCGTGCGCAGAAACTGGGCTTCAGCATTGTTCAGTTCGGTGTCGATTACTTCCCTCGTACTCGCGGTATTTCAACGCTTTCTTCGAACTCGGTGATCTTCAAGATTCTTCGTGAGATGTACGAACTCCGCAGCGAGTTGCAAGCACTTGAACCACTGCCCCTTGAAGTACGACAGCCCTGGAATGCCGGAGGCGGAACGGTCTCGTGAGTTCTTCAGCGGCCGAGAAGCCGATTCTCATTGTTTCGGCCGACGATTTTGGTCTTACAGAACGAGTTTCTGATGGGATCATCGATGCTCACGAACGAGGCGTGGTTTCGTCAACATCGGTCATTGCTGTGGCTCCTGCGTTTGCGTCTTCTGCAAAGCGCTTGCGCGATGTTCCGACGCTTGGCGTTGGGGCCCATTTCACGGCAGTTGGCGAAGACCCTCCATTGCTTTCTGCTCGCGAGATTCCGACGTTGGTCGACAAGAACGGCAACTTCTGTACGAATTGGAAATCGTTCCTTCCTCGTGCTGCGGCGGGCCGCATCGATTTCGATGATCTCCGTCGAGAGTTTGCCGCCCAACTTGAAGCGATCGCCTCAGCAGGCCTTGTTGTCGACCACTTCGATACCCATCAACACATTCACATGTGGCCTGCAGTGAGCAATGTTCTGCTTGAACTCGGCGATGCCAACGATGTGCACGCCATTCGCGTCATGCGGTCCGATGCACGTGGCCCAGTCGGTGTGACCGTTCGCCGACTCGCCCGCCGACTTGAAGTGCAACTACGTGAACGCAACTGGGCATGGACGGCTTCCGCTACTGGTCTTGATGGTGCAGGCTCAATGGGTCTAAGCGAAATGGTTGCGGCAGTTGAACGCCTGGCATCTTCCGGAACTCCTAGCGCGGAACTCGCAAGTCATCCGGGACTTCCCGATGATCCTGAGCGAGTTCGCTACCGATGGAACTACATGTGGGATGTTGAATACGAAGCATTGTGTACCGAAACGATTCGTGTCGCTATTGATGAAGTTGGCTTTCGCCTTGGCACGTTCGCTGATCTTCCCCGAGCGGGACTGTGAAGCCGCCGCGATCTGACGCAGCGAAACGTGCGCTCGGGCTGTGGAAACAGTCGGCTCGATCAGCGCGACTGCACACAGTGATTCGTTGGTGGACGGCACCGTTTGAAGCGCTTGAGACTGAGGTTCCGCGTTCGGGAAAGATCTTGGAAGTCGGTTGTGGTCACGGAATGTTCGCGACCTATCTGGCACTGTCGTCTGCGGGCAGAACTGTTGTTGGTGTCGATATCGATGCACAGAAGATCGAACTTGCTCAAGAGTCGGTGAGACAGTTGCGCCAAGGCGAGGCAACGATCTCTTTTAAACATCGGCCCTCTGGAGAGATCCTGACAATCGAAGGCGGATGGGACGCGATTGTTTTCGCCGACGTGCTGTATCTCATCGCACCGGAAAATCGATCGCGATTGCTTTCCGACTGCATTGCCGCACTTGCCCCAGACGGGTGTCTGATTGTGAAAGAAGTCAATACAGAGCCGCGAATCAAGGCTCTTATTGCACAGTTTCAAGAGTTCCTTGCCACCAAAGTTTTGAGAATTACCGACGGCGATGTGCTGGATTTCCCTTCGGCTGCCGATATCGAAACGTTGATTTCGTCCGACGGTCTCACAACTCGCGTGGGACGACTCGACAAGGGATATTTCCATCCACATTGTGTTGTGGTGGGAACGAAGGCCAGTTCCTAGAAGAGCGTGAGTGGCGTGTCGGGATTGTCGCCACCTGCTGGAGAGGTTTCAGGATTCTGAAGTTCCTCAATCGCGGTGACATCGTCCCAATCAAGTTCGTCATCGGGCTCGGGGGCTTCGCCGTCGACATCTTCGGCACTACCGGGATCGCCAAACGAAATGGCCATGAGAAATCCGCGAGCGCGCTCAGCGAGTGGGTACCGCGCAACGAGAGCGTTAAACGCACGAGAGTGGTTCGCTTCAACGAGATGTGCGAGTTCGTGCACCAGCACGTAGTCGAGAATCCACGGTGGGTATGCGGCGAGCCGATTCGAGATACGTATCTCGCCAGTCGAGGGTGTGCAGGATCCCCATTGGCTTCGCTGATTGGCCCACACCACTGAGGTGGCCTCTGGGAGATCAAAGCGTTTCGAGAGGCGTTGCGATCGAGCTTCGAGATCGACCGATTCAGATCGGTAACGGCGTTCGAGACGCGCAACCAGGTAGTGAACGTGTTCATCGAGTTCGCGCTGGGACATCGATGCTGGCGCTTGTACTCGGATAACCCCGTCGACGATCGTTGCTTGCACCGTCTTGCGTCGTCGCCGAGACCGCACGATTTCGACTGGAAGCGGTGATCGGCCCGTCTCGGTCACTGCCCCACTCAGATCTGATCGGGGATGGTGATTTCGTCGTCCTCAACGAGTACGACGCGTTCGCCGAGTTCCAGCCGGTCGCCGCGATGTGTGAAGACTCTGCCGCCGAGGTTGGGCATTCGTTGCCACTGCTCGGAATGTTGAACTTCGAGCGTGCCGATCACGCCGCCATGGGTGAGTACGAGTACGTCAGCGCCCTCGTACTCGGCATGGATGCGATCAAGAGCGGCGCGGGTGCGCACGAGCAATTCGTCGTGGAGTTCGTAGCCGGGCGGCCACTTGTCGTGACCTAAGTAGCCAGGCCACTCGGCGTCGATTTCGGCGCGAGTGAGGCCTTCCCATTCGCCGGCATCGCGTTCCATGAGGTCGGCGTCAACGACGATCGGGCCGACACCAATTTGTGAACTGATGATCTGTGCGGTTTCGAACGCACGAATGAGTGGGGAGGCAACGATGAGATCGACCGAGCCAATGCGTTGCGCCGCATGGAATGCCTGCTGCCGGCCAAAGTCGGTGAGGGCGGGATCCGCCTTGCCCTGCCATCGACCAATGGCATTCCATTCCGATTGGCCATGGCGGACGAGAAGGAGGCGAGTCACGGCGTGACGGTACCCGACCTCGAGACTGTGGTGTGGCGCTCAACGCGTAACCTGCGCTTGTGGCTTCTCTTCGTTTGTTCGCGTCGGCTCGGGAAGCCGCAGGCATTGGCCGGGACACGATTCCGGGTTCAACCGTCGACGAAGTCCTTGCCGAGGCAGTTCGTCGCTATGGGCCTGCATTCGCAGAGGTCGTCGCGAACAGTCGTGTGTGGTGCAACGGGGAACCCGTATCTGGCGAAACTTCAGTGGGCGATGACGACGAAGTCGCGGTTTTGCCGCCAGTCTCGGGAGGGTTCCGATGAGCGGTTCACGTGCACCTTCGTCGCTCATTCGTCGTTTTGCTTACGTCCCCAAGCCGGACGGGCCTCACGCTCGCCTTGGTTTGCTTTGGTTCATCGTCGCCTGTGCAGCATGTGCGCTTGGAACGCTCTCGGTTGCCGTTCTTTTCTCGGCAGTTGCTGCCGTAGCTGCGATGCAGACCGTTCGTGCGTGGAGCGGTACCGGTCGACGAGCAGCACCTGTACTCGGCGGTGTTGCCGCTGCAGTTGTTCCAATCACGGCGGTGGCAGGACCTATCGGATTTATTGCCGGTATTGTTGCCGCTAGTGCGCTCTTGATCATCGGTGGAGTGGTGTTTCGCAGCAATGTCGCTGTTGGGCTTCGCTCAGCAATTCTCCCCGCCATTGCAGCGGGTTCGGTTGTTCTGATCGGACGGACCGACATGGGCGCACTTGTTGTTCTGCTTGTACTTGTAAGCGCCTATGAAGTTGGCGATTACCTCATGGGCTCAGAGGCCAACAGCGTGTTCGAGGGTCCACTTTCGGGAATCGCTGCAGTTCTGGTCGTGACCTTTGCTGAAGCGGTTTTCCAATTTGGCCCGTTCGACAGTCGCGCCGGTTGGGTATTTGGTGGCCTGGTAGCGGTTCTCGCTCCACTTGGGGCGCCTTTGGCGTCGGCGCTTGCCCCATCGTCGGCGTTGGCAGGTCCAGCATTGCGCCGTCTCGATGTGTGGTTTGTTGTGGCTCCGCTGTGGGGTCTAATGCTGGCCAATTACTTGTAACCGGTTGGCTGAGGGCCATGCAGAAGCGGTTCCATGTGCAAAAAGTGTCCCTTGCGGTGTTCGCGCCGTAGCGTGGGGGAGTCATGCGATCTCTAGCAGTGCTTTCATTGCACACCTCCCCCCTTGCTCAACCGGGCACCGGCGATTCTGGCGGGATGAATGTGTATGTGCGCGAACTCGTCGGCGCGCTTGCGCAAGCAGGCGTGAAGGCCGAGGTCTACACGCGAAGGTCAGCCGAGGATCAGCCCGAGTTTGTCGATGTAGAACCGGGCTTTCGTGTCGTGCATATCGATGCCGGCCCACTTGATCTTGCGAAAGAAGACCTGCCTCAGGTCCTCGATGAATTTAGTGATGGCGTCGCGCGACACCTTCGACGCGATGGCGGCCCCGACGCGATCCATGCCAACTACTGGTTGTCCGGAGTCGTTGGTCACCGCCTGAAGCATGAACTTTCGTTGCCGCTCGTTTCGACATTCCACACGCTTGCACGGGTGAAGGCAGAAACCGGTGACGAAGAGCCAGAGGTACGCGTGCAGGCCGAAACCGAAGTCATCGCGTGCTCCGATGCGATCTTGGCGAATTGTGCTGCAGAAGTGACGCAGTTGGTTGATCTTTACGGCGCCGATCCCTCTCGAATCGAGATTGTCCCTCCGGGTGTTGACCACGCGTTCTTCTCTCCCGGCGATCGAGGTGGAGCGCGCTACGCGCTTGGTTTGGGCGATCAACCGGTGCTGCTTTTCGTGGGTCGCATTCAACCGCTCAAAGGACTGACTGTCGCGATTGCCGCACTCGCAGAACTTTCCGATTCACATCCCGACGCAATGCTCCTTGTTGTTGGTGGAGCGAGTGGCATCGAAGGAAACGCGGAATTCGAAGCAGCGTTATCCCTTGTTGAAGCGCTTGGACTCCAAGGCCGAGTGCGGTTTGTCCCACCTCAGCCCCATCATCTCCTCTCGACCTATTACCGCGCTGCCGATGTGTGCATCGTTCCCAGCCGTTCCGAATCCTTCGGGCTCGTTGCATTGGAAGCCGCAGCATGTGGAACGCCGGTTGTCGCGGCGGCCGTTGGCGGATTACTCACTCTCGTCGAGGACGGTTCGACTGGTTTCCTCATCGACAATCGGGACCCTCTTGACTTTGCTGCAGCGCTTCGAACGGTTCTTGATTCGCCGATCGTGGCCGACGCGATGTCGATTGCTGCTGCCGAAAGTGCCTCGCACTACACATGGTCGACGACCGCAGCTCGGCTTCGCCGTCTTTACGCTGATCTCACCTCTCGTGCACTCGTGACGTGTGACTAACTCATGGCTGACGAAATCGCCGACGACGTTGAACTCGATGCTATGGAGCTTCGTATCGATGCTTGGCTGGCCGATGAGCTCCAAACCAATCCATTCGTTGCAGCAGTAGAACGCGGTGAGCCCTCAGAGCGTCGCTGGTATGTCCGAGTTCTTGGCGAAAGTAAAGACGTATTCACGATCTGGTTCACGTTGCGTCAGCGAACGCTGCATTACGAGACCTACGTCATGCCGTCACCCGACGAAAATCACGCGCAGTTCTACGAGCACCTGCTCCGCCGCAATCGCAAGACCACGGGAATGGCGTTCTGTATCGGCGAAGAGGAAGCGATCTTCCTCGCTGGTTCGTTGCCGTTCCACGCGGTTGATGAAGGTGAACTCGATCGAATCCTGGGTTCGCTCTACTCGTACGTTGAACAGTTCTTTCAGCCAGCACTGCGAATCGGTTTCGCGACACGGTTCTCGAATAACTAACGCAGCGTCGCTGGTTCGGAAATCGCCGTTCGGCCCATGCGCAGTGCCCACACTGCTTTCTACGCTCGCAGTTGTCCGGGTGGAACGAACTTCTGCAGTCATCGGGGAAGTGAGTGTGGCGGTTCGACCACCCGGACGACGATCGCCCACTTGGTTGGGTAGCGTCTTTGCATGATTCGACTTCAAATCGTTGGTGGCGGCCGTATGGGCGAAGCCCTTCTGGGGGGATTGCTCGACGCTCGCTGGGCCGAACCGGCCGAGATCGCCGTGATCGAACGCGTCGCCGATCGACGCGAGCAACTCACGTCGCTCTTTCCCGACGTCGTCGTTACCGATGCCATCGTGCAGGCCGAGGGCGCCGTTATTGCAGTGAAGCCCGGTGATGTTGCCGACACGTGCCGCGCACTGGCTGCTGTTGGTGCAACTCGGGTGCTGTCGATCGCTGCCGGTATCACGACGAGCGCATTGCAGAGCGCGCTTGGCGAGGGCATTGCCGTCGTGCGGGCGATGCCGAATACGCCTGCTGTGATTCGGGCTGGTGCGGCTGCGATCGCGCCTGGTTCGTCGGCGTCCGAAGCCGATCTCGATTGGGCATCTTCGGTTCTCGAAGCTGTGGGCGTTGTTGTTCGAGTTTCCGAAGACAAACTCGACGCCGTTACCGGCCTTTCCGGCTCGGGGCCCGCCTACGTGTTCGTGATGGCCGAAAGCATGATCGAAGCAGGTGTGCTTGTTGGTCTTCCCCGAGACGTTGCCGAGGTTCTGGCCGTGCAGACATTGCTTGGATCCGCCAGCCTTCTCGAATCAAGCGACGAAGCGGCTGCATCGCTGCGAGCGCAGGTCACCTCGCCGGGCGGAACCACCGCTGCTGGCCTGCGTGCACTCGAATCAGGTGGGTTTCGCTCGGCAGTGCTCGATGCGGTCGCCGCAGCCACCGAACGTTCACGACAACTCGGACAGGACTGACGTTGCCGGCCCGCCGGTAACCTGTGACTCCCATGCCTCGCTATGACACCGTTTCCTTTCTCTCTGATTACGGACGCGTCGACGAATTTGTCGGCGTCGTGCATTCGGTGATTCGTTCGATCGCACCCGAGGTGCGAGTCATCGATATCACTCATGACATCCCTGTCTATGACGTGCGCGCTGGGGGTTTGGCGCTTGTGCGGGCCGCGAACTATCTCGCCCCGGGAGTCGTTGTCGCAGTGATCGATCCCACGGTTGGTACCCCTCGTCGTCCAATCGCCGTTGAAATTGGTGGTGGATCATCGGTCTTGGTTGGGCCCGACAATGGCGTTCTCGCTGCTGTCGTGCAGTTGTGCGGCGGCGCAGATCGGGCCGTTGAAATTGTCAACCCCGACTATCGATTTACGACAGAACCCGGAACCTTCGACGGGCGCGATGTCTTTGCTCCTGCAGCGGCGCACCTTTGCAACGGCGTCGACCTTTCCGAACTTGGTCCGGCCATCGATCCAATTTCTCTGTTCCCAGCGATGATTCCTCTCACCCGAGAAGAAGAAGGCCGTCTCCATGCTGAAGTGCTGTGGGTCGATCATTACGGCAACGCGCAACTCAATGTCGACCCCGATGAACTTGAAACATTCGATGAAACAATTCGTTTAGTTATGGACGACGGTTCTCGGGTCGCTCGCCGAGTCGGAACTTTCGCCGACCTTGATCCAAACGAAATTGGTCTGATTGTCGATTCCTATGGTCTCGTCGCCATCGTTCTCGACAAACATTCGGCTGCTGAAGAACTCGGACTCTCCAGTACATCGGCAGTGACGTTTGAGCAGTTCGATGAGTCACGTCCACCCAGCACCATTACGCCAGTGCAACTCGGCCAACGTCGAACCTGAGGAACAACCATGCGACCCGCAACCGTCATCGCTGTTGGCATTCTGCTTTTCGTTATTTTGTTTGCAGCAGCATTGCAGCTGTTCGTTCTCGCCCTCTAAGCGACGTCAGCCTCCGGAGCACGCCACTCCTCGGGCTCGGCGACAGCGCGTAACTGTGATGACGATTGTGAACTCGTCATCAAAAAGCCAAGGAATATCACTGAGATACCGGCAACGAGTGAAATTGCGAAGCCGTCCATTTCGTTCACCACAGAATTCAGAAGACCACCGGCGCTGAGAATGAGTGTTCCGGTTGCGATGAAGAGGTTTGCGATCGCGAGACGTCGAAGTGACGGTGCGCCTGTTCGAGTCGGTCCCGTGTTCGCACCCGCACGCCAACCGCGAAAGAGTCGCCACGCGCTCCAAATTGCGCCGGCAATGATGACGACGGCAGCGACACCGGAACCAATGGCCGCAGCGATACGGGGTCCGGCCCCGAAGACGTCTTTGCCCTGGGGCAAGACGTCGGATGCGATCACGCCGGTGAGGGGCGCAGCCACCATGATCCCGGTGCAGAACGCGCCCAACAACGAAATGATTGCCGTCCATCGTCGACCGTGTTTCGGGCCGGCTAAGAGTTCAACGGTGCCAAGGGCGAGAAACGGAACATTGAGAATGGCGCCAAACAAGTAGAACGATTTGAACGACCACTCGCCCCATCCGACCCCCGCTCCCCACCATAACGAGATCGAACCGAGGGCGAACATGATGAGCGAAACCGTCCAAGCTGCTTCGTGGCGCTTGCGGCCCCGGAGCCAACGTTCGCCCGTTGAAAGGGCAAAGGCCAGCGATACCAAGGTGGCGGCGGCAGCGAGGGCGGCATGCATGGCAACAGCGTAGGGGGGCCGAGAGCGGGGACCTCAAGGCGGCAATGGCTGCCGGGACTTTGTGAACAAACGAACAAGGTCGGTAGCGTGGTGCTCTGTGGACCGTAAACGCCGAATTCCCGAAGCCACCGTGGCGCGATTGCCGGTGTATTTGCGGACCCTGCTCGAGGTCCAGGCCGAGGCTATGACCACGATTTCTTCTGAGCGCTTGGCCGAACTCGCAGGAGTGAACGCGGCGAAGGTTCGCAAGGATCTTTCCTATCTCGGGTCCTACGGCACCCGAGGGGTGGGGTACGACGTCGACCACCTCCTTGTGCAGATGAGCCGCGAACTTGGTCTCACTCGAGATTGGCCAGTGGCCATTGTTGGTGTCGGAAATCTCGGTGCTGCCCTCGCCAACTATGGCGGGTTTGGCGATCGGGGATTCCCCGTTGCCGCACTTGTCGATGCAGATCCTTCAAAGGTCGGCACCATGTTTGGTGGCCACAAAATCCGTGATCTTGATGACCTTCCTGCACTTGTTGAAGAACTTGGCATCGCCATCGGCATCATCGCTACGCCCGCTGCCGGCGCACAGGAAGTCGCTGATCGTCTCGTTGCTGCGGGAGTCACGTCGATTCTGAATTTCGCGCCCGCAGTTGTGACCGTTCCCGATCACGCCCAATTGCGCAAAGTCGATCTTGCCCTTGAACTGCAGGTCTTGAGTTTCTACGGACAGCGCGAATCTATTGGCGCGTCGTTGCGCGAGGAACTCGGCGTTTCTGCAGAGTCGAAAGAATCGGTGGGCTGAGATGCCATTCGATCAGCCGCTCTATCCCGTGAACCTTTCGCTCGCTGGTCGTCGGTGTTTGGTTGTGGGTGGCGGACCAGTTGCATTGCAGAAGGCTCGTGAACTCGTGGTGTGTGGTGCGAGCGTCGAGGTTGTTGCCCCCGAAATCCTCGACGAGATCGCTTCCCTCGATGGGGTCATCTGTCACAAGCGCCCCTATGTCGCCGGCGAGGTGGCTGGCTATCGACTGGCGATCACGGCTACGAGCGACCCTGCGGTCAATCGCCAGGTCTTTCTCGAAGGCGAATCGCTTGGGGTTTGGGTCAATAGCGCCGACGATCCCGCCAACTGCGCCTTCGCTTTGCCCGCCAGGGTAAGGCAGGGGCCCCTACTGGTCACCTTCTCCACCAGTGGTTCCTCGCCTGCTCTCTCAACATGGCTCCGGCGTCGCTATGGTCCTGAGTTCGGACCCGAGTACGCCGTACTGGTCGAGATCCTTACCGAAGCACGAGCCCGGCTCCTGGCCGAAGGTACGTCGACTGAGGGTCTGAACTGGCAAGGAGCACTGGATTCGGGAATGCTGGAACTCATCCGCGAGGGTCGCCTCGCCGAAGCTAAGGAGCGCCTCCAGGCGTGTCTGTCGTCGTCGTTGGACTGAATCACCGCACGGTCCCACTCGCTCTGCTCGAGCGGGTCACGATCGATGACGCTCGGCTGCCCAAGGCGCTGCACGATGTGTTGTCGCACGACCACGTAAGCGAAGCCGTGGTGTTGTCGACATGCAATCGCACCGAGGTCTATGTCGTCGCCGAAAAGTTTCATCCGGCCTACGGCGATCTCCGCACCTTCTTCTCTGAACTCGCGTTTGCTGCGCCTGAAGAACTGGCCAACCACCTTTATGTGCACGATGCCGATGCGGCTGCCGGACATCTCTTCCGCGTTGCTTCGGGTATCGACTCCGCCGTGGTTGGCGAAGCCGAAATCCTTGGTCAGGTTCGCCGCTCTTGGGAGATCGCTCAGACCGAAGGCGCAGCCGGATCACAACTCAATTTGTTGTTCCGTCATGCGCTCGAGGTTGGAAAGCGTGCACGCACCGAAACAGGTATTGGCCGTCATGTTGCGTCGGTATCAACCGCAGCGGTGGCAATGGCTGCGGAACGACTCGGTTCTCTTGAAGGCCGCTCCATCCTCGTAATGGGTGCTGGCGAAATGGGCGAGGGCATGGTTCGTGCTCTTGCAACTAATGGCGTCTCCGACATCCGTATCGCCAACCGAACTTGGGAGAACGCTGCCGAACTCGCAGAGCGTCTTGGCGGCACCCCGATTCGTCTGGCTGAACTCGACGCCACGCTTTCTGAGGTCGATCTTCTCCTCACCGGCACTGGTGCGAGTTCGATGATCATCGAACACTCCGACATTGAACGAGTCATGCGAGCGCGCGGTGATCGCGAGATTCTTGTGGTCGATGTTGCTGTTCCTCGCGATGTCGATCCTGCTGCTGCCAATATCCCGGGCGTCACCATCCTCGACATGGACGACCTTCGAGCGTTCGCCGAAGCAGGCATGGCGGAACGTCGCCGCGAAGTTGCATCGGTTGAGGCCATGTGCGCCGAAGAACTTGAGCGTTATCTCTCGGTGATCTCGGCGCGTGAAGTAGCGCCGTTGGTTTCTCGTCTGCATGAACAATCTGAAGACATTCGCGTTGGCGAACTCGATCGTCTTCGTGCCCGTCTCGGCGACCTCGATGAACGCCAACTCGAAGCACTCGATGCGCTGACAAAGGGAATCGTGGCCAAGCTGCTTCATCAGCCCACAGTTCGCTTGAAAGATGCTGCAGGCTCACCTCGTGGCGAACGTCTGGCCGAGGCCCTTCGCGATCTTTTCGAGCTCTGAGCCCACCATGACCGGGGGCGGTCCCGACACGGTGACACTTCGTTTGGCAACCCGCGGCAGCGCGCTTGCGCTGTGGCAAGCCGATCATGTGACGGCGCTCTTGCTCCAGGCGGCTGGCGCTGCTGGTCGTTCGGTGCTGGTTGAAAAAGTGATCGTGGAGACGATGGCTGACCAGCGCCTCGATATTCCGATCGACGCAATGGGCGGCAAAGGTGTGTTCGTCAAGGAGATCCAGGCTGCGGTGCTCGACGGTCGTGCTGATCTCGCTGTTCATTCCGGAAAAGACCTTCCGGCACTCACTCCGCCCGAACTCGTGATCGCAGCAGTCCCTGAGCGTGGCGATGTCCGCGATGTTCTTGTTGGGTCAACTATCGATGGTCTGCCGAAGGGTGGGCATGTCGCGACCGGCTCGATTCGCCGCAAAGCGCAACTCGCTTCGCTTCGACCCGATCTTGTGTTTTCTGGTCTGCGCGGCAACATCGCTACTCGGCTCGAAAAGGCCGATGGTTTCGACGCCATCGTGATGGCGGCTGCCGCAATCGAGCGTCTCGGTATTTCGCTCAATGATCGCGTTGTGGAAGTACTTGAACCTTCAGTGATGCTGCCGCAGGTTGCGCAAGGAGCCCTCGTCATTGAATGTCGAGGTGACGACATAGCGACACGCGAATTGTTGTCGGCGCTGAACCACTCACCAAGCCGTCTGTGCGTCGATGCTGAGCGGGCGTTTCTTGCTGAGCTTGGTGGCGACTGCGATCTTCCCGTTGGGGCATACGCTGTGATTGACGGTGAGGAACTTCGTATTGAAGCTCTCGTTGCCGCGCCAGATGGCACAACTGTGCTTCGTGATTCACGACGATGCGCTGTGGCTGATGGTGAAGCAACGGGACGAGCGATCGCCCGCTATTTGCTTGACGACGCGGGCGGCTCCGCTCTGCTTGGTCGGTAGGGCTAATGGCTGAGGATCAACCGGACGACGAATTCGTCGAGCGCGAGGACCACGAGGATCGCGAGGTTGGGGTCGGCCCGCATCCATTGCCATGGCCTGAGGACACGCGATTCGATCCCGAACTGCTTGAGCATGGCGACCGCCGAAATGTGGCCGACGCGTATCGCTACTGGTCACACGAAGCAATCGTCGCCGACCTCGACACGCGTCGACATTCTTTTCATGTTGCCATCGAAAATTGGCAGCATGATCTCAATATCGGAACGGTGGTGCGCACAGCGAATGCGTTCAACGTCGAGGGCGTTCACATCGTTGGGAAGAAGCGGTGGAACCGTCGCGGCGCAATGGTGACCGACAAGTACATGCATGTACATCATCACGAAGATATTGATGCACTCATTGCCTGGTCCTCTGCGAATGATCTGCAAGTTGTTGGAATCGACATCATGCCCGGGGCCGTTCCGATCGAAACAGCGTCTCTGCCGAAGCGCACGATGTTCGTCTTCGGTCAGGAAGGGCCGGGACTCAGCGACGAAGCCTGTGCCGCGTCGTCGATGGTCTGCTCAATCGCCCAGTTCGGTTCAACCCGTTCGATCAACGTGGGCGTCGCTGCGGGTATAGCGATGCACGCGTGGATTCGCGAGCACTCGGCCCCACCTTCGGCATAAGAAACGCCTAGGTTCCTGCCGTGGATACGGTCTGGATTCTGGGTGATCAACTGCGACGCGACACCGGCGCACTCGCTGGCTATCGCCCGGGCGAAGTTCGGGTTCTCATGGTCGAGAGCGATTCGAAACTCGGATCAGGTCGTTGGCATCGCCAGCGACTTCATTTCGTGCTCGCGTCGATGCGAAGGTTCGCCGAGGAACTCAAGGCCGAAGGATTTGCTGTTGACTACCGGCGCGTGTCGTCGATGCGCGCCGGGGTCATCGCTCACCAGGCAGAGTTCAAGCCGGAACGTGTGTCGGCAATGTCCCCGATGTCCTATGACGGCCTCGCGCTTTTACGCGCGCTCGATGTTGAGGTAATCGACAACGATCAGTTCTTGTGCAGCGCGCAGGAGTTCGCAGCGTGGGCGGGAGACCGTTCGAATCTCAAAATGGAGGACTTCTATCGGTGGCAACGCCAACGGCTGAACATCCTCATGGATGGCAAGAAGCCTGTTGGTGGGACCTGGAACTACGACGCTGAAAATCGAGAGCCCCCGCCGAAAGATGGCCGCTCATGGCCGGCCCCGATCATTGATTCGCTTGATGCGACTGATGCGCGCGTCATTGCCGATATTGCGCGCCGTGCACCCGAAGCGTTCGGCTCGTCATTCGATGGATTGTGGGCAACGACTCGTAGCGGCGCGCTGGCTCGGCTCCATCAGTTTGTTGACGAGGTCCTGCCGCTGTTTGGGCCGCATGAAGACGCAGTCATGTCAACGGAGTGGAAACTCGCCCATTCGGCGTTGAGCCCGTATCTCAACATCGGTTTGCTTCATCCGCGCGAAGTTGTCGACGCTGCGCATGCGGCGTTCAATGATGGGCGCATCCCGATTGCTTCGGCCGAGGGTTTCATTCGTCAGGTCATTGGCTGGCGTGAGTACGTGTGGGGTCTTTACTGGCTCTGGATGCCCGAGTACCGAGAGTTCAATGTTCTTGAAGCAGAAAGTCCGTTGCCTGCGGCGTTTACGGGCGGCGAAACGCACATGGCCTGCATCTCGCACACGGTGAAGGTAATCGATGACCGCGCATGGGCGCATCACATTGAACGTTTGATGGTTTTGGGCAATCTGTCTCTCACCTCCGGCGTGCGTCCTGGAGCGCTCGTGGACTGGATGTGGAAGTCATTTATCGATGGTGCCGAATGGGTGATGCTGCCGAATGTCATCGGCATGGCGCTGTATGCCGATGGCGGGCGGATGTCGACAAAGCCCTATGCCTCGGGTGGCGCGTACATCAACAAGATGAGCGATCACTGCGGCAACTGTCGGTACGACCCAAAGAAACGAATTGGTGAACACGCCTGTCCGTTCACGACGCTCTATTGGGATTTCCTCGCAAGAAACGAGCCGGCACTTCGGTCGAATCACCGACTTGGAAACCAATTGGGTTCTATGCGAAAGCTCAAAGATCTTGACGCAGTTCGTGAACGCGCTGTCGAAGTGCGGTCGGGTTTAGCCAATGGAACGTTGTAGGTCGAACATCTGAAGTACCGTCAACACTTCTTCGGATTTGGGAGTCGCATTGTCACGTTGGTCGAACATCGTTTGTAGCTCGCTCGCATCGGTCATTCTTCTTGCTGGGACCGTCGCTATCTCTTTACACGGAACGACAGCGCAGGCGAGCGCTAGTCAGCCAGTCGACTTCGGAGTGGTTGGTCCTACGAGTTCTGCAGTCTGGGCACAAGAAACGCTCACCCCGACGGCAATGGTTCCGCTCTCGACGCCGCTCTCGATGATTTTTGGCTTTCGATCTGATCGCGCAGGACTTGAGCAACGCGCTCTTGCAGTGTCTGATCCCATAAACCCGGACTACGGCGACTACCGGTCGGTTGCGGAGAATGCCGCGACATATAACGCAACCGATGCACAGATTTCACTCGTTACCAATTGGTTTGCCGCTCGGTCGATCGCAGTTGTTGTTGACGCAACTCGCGCTTTTGCTACCGCTTCTGTTCCGATCTCGGTGGTGGAGCAAATGCTCGGAGCGACGTATGGGGCCTACAGCTTCTCTCAGGCCCCGGCTGGAATTGTCTTGCTGACGCCGACAACAGTTCCGCTGACCTTGGCCGATTCGCTTGATGAAGCAATCGATCGTGTAGGCGGGGCGACGCTTCTTTGGAACACCGCGAACGATCAACAGATCGTCCCCAGCGCTCAACCCGAACCTGTGGTGACCCAGTATCAGCCGACCGCGTTGCTCGTTCAGCCAGCCGATGGTGGTACGCCATGGCGAACGGGGACGGCAACTGACGCCTGCGCTGTGGCCGAGGACCTTTCTCCGAGTGACCCTGCCTATCGACTTGGTCTTTCGCCCTCGCAACTCCGCACGGCATACGGCATTGATCATCTGTGGGATGACGGACATCGTGGAAAAGGTGCGCGCATTTCCATCGTGGATTTCTCCGCCTATTTGCAATCGGATATTGACCAATGGCGGGAGTGTTTCGGTCTGTCGGGGACGCCAGTGACGAATCATCTGATTGGAAATCCGACTTTCGATCCCGCCACATCCGATGAGACAACACTTGATATCCAAACCGTATTGTCCGTTGCTCCTGAAGCGGACCGTATTGATTGGTTTGGAGTGCAGCCCACGCTCCCGACTCTCGTAGGACAGTTTCTCCAACTCTTCGCTGCGCCCATGGACGCATCGCTAACTGGGGGAGTCGCTACCGATGTCATCACTGCCAGTTTCGGGAGTTGTGAAACCGGTGCCTTCGAAGGCGATCCCGCCTATGCCCTCATGGTGGGCCTGTTTGATCAAGTACTTGCCACTGGTGTGGTGTCGGGTATCGGTGCTTTTGTTTCAAGTGGCGACACCGGTTCGACTGGTTGTTATCCAAATGGTCCTGGTACGCCGAATTTGGCGATCGAGGCGCAGTTCCCTGCCTCGAGTCGCTGGGTAACAGCAGTAGGTGGCACCAATCTCACGCTGACTCCGGACAACCACGTTGCCTCATCAGGAGTTTGGAACGACCGCAATTTTTTCATCACACCGCTGCCTCAAATCGGAATCATTGGAAGTGGCGGTGGTGGGCTGAGTGGCGAGTTTGCGAGGCAGCCGTGGCAACCGCGGATCGGATCGGGTGAGTTCCGACCTGTGCCGGACATCTCGGCCTTCGCTGACGGACTCCCCGGGTATTTTCTTGCCTATCAGGGGCAGTGGCTCACTGTGGGAGGGACCTCGGCCTCGACGCCGTTGACGGCAAGCGCGTTTGCTTTGCAATCTGCAGCTCGAGTTGCCAATGGCGGACATCGATTGGGTTTCGTTGCGCCGTTACTGCACAAACTCGCGAACGGGACGCCCGAGGAACGCCGAACAATCGTTGATGTCACTCTTGGGGACAATGACGCGCACTTGGTGGGCGCCTATTCAGCGCTGGCCGGATATGACTTAGCCAGCGGATTGGGCTGGGTTGATCATGGGGAGTTGTACGGGGTTCTCAATCCGAATCGTGTCGTACCCAAATTCACTGGCTGACCCGGCGTTACTTCACCGCAGCGACTTCGTAGCCCGCTTCATCGACTGCGGCTCGCACATCGGCCTCGGTGATTTCGCCAATAACGGTGACGGTCTTCGCATCAATGTCGACAAGTGCACTTTCGACGCCGTCGAGTGGTGCCAGCTCGCCTTCAATTGCGCTCTTGCAATGGCCGCAGGAAATGCCAGGAACCGAATAGGTACGAGTAGTCATGTTCAGTCCTTTGTGGGGAAGTGCCGACGAACGCCTTTGAATCTACGCAGTCGAAGTGAATTCGTGACGACAAAGACCGAAGAGAAGCCCATCGCGCCTGCAGCGATCATTGGATTCAGCACACCGAATGCAGCGAGTGGAATCGCCGCAACGTTGTAGGCGAAGGCCCAGAACAGATTGCCCTTGATTGTCGCGAGTGTGCGTCGCGAAAGTGCGATCGCGTCGGCCGCTGCGCGAAGATCGCCGCTCACGATCGTGAGGTCGCTGGCTTCGATAGCAACATCGGTACCGGTTCCAATCGCGATGCCCAGATCTGCTTGTGCAAGGGCTGGGGCGTCATTGATGCCATCGCCAACCATCGCCACCATGTGGCCCTGTTCCTGCAGTCGACGAACCTCGGCGACCTTGTCGGCGGGAAGCACCTCGGCAACCACCCGATCGACACCAACCTCGGCACCAATAGTTTCAGCGGTGCGTCGGTTGTCGCCGGTGAGGAGTACAACCTCGAGGCCGAGTGCATGAAAGTCGGCGACTGCCTCGGCACTTGTTGCTTTGAGCCTGTCGGCAACAACAAGAACTGCATGAGCAGTAAGCGGATCACCTTCGTGGTCAGACCAACCCGCGATGACTGCAGTGCGGCCCGCGCTTTCGGCGTTTATCCGGGCTTGGTCAAGTTCGGGATCGATTTCAGTGAAGAGCGACGGACGACCCACACCGACATTCCTCGTGATTGATGAATCAGACGAAACGTTTGCTGTTACGCCCCGGCCAGGAAGATTCACGAATCCGCTCACAGCCGCCGACGAAGCATCGCCGGGTCGGCGTGCGTCAGCGCCAGCCACGATCGCCGCCGCAATTGGGTGTTCTGAACGGGCTTCGACCGCTGCTGCCAGCCAGAGAGCAGAGTCAGCATTCGTTCCGGCGCTCGTGATGACGTCGACCAATTCCATACGGCCTTCGGTG
>SYBH01000008.1 GCA_005787345.1 Actinomycetota bacterium | reverse complement strand
CTCCTGGGCAACCTCACGCAAACGCTCTGGAGGATCAACAACTTCACTAATCATCCCGAGTTCATAGGCCCGCTGCGCCGACATCCGCTCATGGCGACCCATCAACGCCATACGCATCACCGCCTCAAACGGCATCTTCCGAGCAAGCCCAATCGCCTCATAGGAAGTGACTTGGCCGATAGAGACATGCGGGTCAAGAAATGCAGCATCCGATGAAGCAATCACGATGTCTGCATCGGCGACAAAGTGCAGACCACCTCCTGCGCATAAGCCATTCACTGCGCAAATCACTGGCTTGGTGACAGAGTTATGCCAACTGGTCAAGCGAAGTTCTGCGTCGCGAGTTCGGCGAGACTGCTCTCTCAATGCTTCGCGGTCTTTGGCGAGTTGCACCACATCAAGACCCGTTTGGAACAGTCGCCCATTGCCGGTGTTAATGATTACCCTCACCTCAGGGTCGGACTCAAGCTCCTGCCACGCTTGCTCAATTTCAGTGAGCATCACTGAGTCCATGGCGTTCCCCACATCAGGACGGTCGAAAATCAGCCAAGCAACATGACCCTGTCGTTCAACTACGAGTGTGGAGTACATCCATCAACTCCGCGGGACATCTCGCCATGGAACGCCACTCCAAGGATCAGCTTCTCGCGGCAGGCCAAGAACTCGCTCGCCAACGATGTTCTTATTCACTTCGGTTGTGCCGCCTTCGATTGTGTTCGCTCGACTTCGAAGCATTCCCTTGACCTCACGAGGGAGCGTGAGTGCGTACCTTGCCGCCACGTCGTCGACATCTGATTGATCGGCGTCCCAAGCAAGAGCGCCGCTTCCCAGTAAGTCAGTTGCAAGCAACTGAATGCGCTGATTCAATGAACCTTGGTGGACTTTGCCAATAGAACTCTCCGGGCCTGGCGCACGGCCAGCCTTGAGGCCAGCCCGCACTCGTCGATTTGTCCAGCCCCGAATCCATTCCTCGCTGAGAACCTTCATGATCGCCTGTCGTACGAGTGGATCGCACCATCCGTTTTCCCGACTGGCAGCGTCGTTGGACTTCGCAAGAGCAATGAGTGATTCGGCGCCGGAACCACCTATGCGGTCAACGCCGCCTGAACCGGAACCTGACACCATCTGGCGTTCTCCGGACAGCGTCGAGTTGGCGACATTCCAACCATCTCCGATTGCTCCCACCCGATTGAAATCGGGCACACGAACCTCGTCAAGAAAGGTTTCATTGAAGTCAATTTCGCCGGTGATGTGCCTCAATGACCGCACTTCCACGCCGGGCTGACGTAGATCAACGAGGAAATACGTAATGCCTTGCCTCTTCGGTTGGTCGGGATCGGTACGAGCAAGAAGAACGCCGAAATCAGAAAGGTGCGCCCAAGTACTCCAGACTTTCTGTCCGGTCAGCACCCATTCGTCGCCGTCACGCTCGGCCCGAGTCGCAAGTGACGCAAGATCAGAACCAGCCCCTGGCTCACTAAAGAGCTGACACCAAACTTCTTCGTTTCGAACCATCGGCGGAAGAAACCGCAACCGTTGTTCCTCGGTACCGTGAGCAAACAATGCAGGTGCCGCCAAATTGAGTCCGAGTGGGTTGAGTCGACCCAAATTGAATGGGGCGAGTTCGGCTTCGATAGCGCGAGCAATCGTTGACGAAAGGCCAAGACCGCCATACGCAATAGGCCATGTCGCAACCGCTAACCCAGAACGAGCGAACGTTGGGTACCAGGCTTCGTAGTCTGAGAACTTCCGGACTTTACGTATCTCTGCAGCGCCACCTCGATCCGCAGCGTCACGCCAATCTCGGGGAACGTTCGAGTTGATCCAATCTCGCACCGCAGAAACCGCCGCATTGAGGTCGCTTCCAGGCGCGATGGCAAGATCCGGAACATCAATCAAGGCTGTACTCGGCATCTCTTTCACATCAGCGGCCCTTGTAGTCAGGGTTGCGTTTTTCTTTGAACGCAAGGAGTCCCTCTTTGAAGTCATCGCTCCGTGACGAGAGTTCCAGCGAGAACGCCTCGTCCTGAAGTTGTGATTCCAATGTCGCAGTCGACGATGCAGCAAGCAGAGACTTCGTCAGCCCCAGCGAAACCGTGGGCGCCGTCGCCAACTGGGAGATGAGGGATTCAGCGGCGGCATCAAGGTCTGGGGATGCAATCGACCCATGAATCAATGAACACTCTGCAGCTTCAACACCGGTGAGCACTCGCCCCAAAAGGAGCATCTCGCGAGCTCGAACATCACCAACGCGTCGGGGGAGCATCCAGGTGATTCCGCTATCGGGGGTGAAACCCCGATCTAGGAACGGTGCCCAAAATTTTGCATCGTCCGCGGCAAGTGTGAAATCAGCAGCAAGTGCAAGTGCAAGACCAATACCCGCAGACCATCCGCGAACTACGCAAATAATCGGGACTTGCGTACGAAGCATCAGCGCAATCAGTCGATTCGCTTGTCCCGGGAGCCGACGTTGGATGCTTCCCACCCGAGGACGACCTCCGCTCGGAATATTGCGAGCGACGATGTCAAAACCGGAACAGAAATGATCGCCAATTCCCGAAAGTACGACGGCTCGAACCGCCTCGTCAGTACCGGCGGCAACAATCGCCTGAATCACGCCTTCGACGATCTCATCGGTTAGGGCATTTCGCTTGTCGGCCCGGTCAAAGGTGAGTCTGAGTACTCCATCGGCAAAGGCACATTGCAGCCCAGGACGTGACGCATACCCCTCGCTCATCCCGCTACCCTAGTTCCCGCTCAGCAAACTGAATCAGGATTCAGAAACTCGTTCTCTGAATCGAATCTAGAGGTAGCCCGAGTCAATCGGTATCGGCTCTCGATGCGCGATCCCGAACCGATACATCAGCGCCACCCATGGGGGAACTGTGAATACCAAGGTCTACACGCACGAGTTCATCGACATTATTGGCGCCAACCGAGCGAACTACATGCACCACATGACCGCCAACTGGTGTCCGATGGCTCGAGACGATCGCGGCCAACTTTGTTACGGCGTGTGGGGAGTAGTCGGCACAACCGACCGCTGGCCTCGGGTCGTCAACATGTGGGAGGAAGATGGTCTCGATGGACTGGCTACCGCCCTTGGCCATGAGCTCGGCCGTCCTACGTTGCAGGATGCCAAACTCGAAGCCTGGTGGAACGAGGCCGCGAACTTTCGCTCCGGGGGCTACGACCGTGTGCTCATACCCGCTCCATGGACCCGGACTATCGAGGAGCTTTGCGCCGCAGGAGTCTCTGGCAAGGCCTACGCCCACGACACAATCCGAGTCGAACCGGGTGGAGCCGAGACATTTTTGTCAAAAGTCCGCGACATCGCCGTGAGTGCTCATCAGCCGTTTGGTTGGGAACTTGTCGGAGCCCTCAAAACCTCTATGCGCCGCGACGATGAGTGCATCGTGATTTGGGCGATCCCAGAATGGCAGCAGTGGGCCGAAGTTGAGAAGGCTCGAGATTCCGACTCAAGTCTTCGGCTGTGGCGCGATGTCCTCTGGGCGGCCGAGGACTACGAACGATTCCTAATGTGCGACGCTCCCCTGGCCCCCCTAAAAATCGGGCGTCAACCCGAACGTTCCGACCGAACCATTGAATGGAACGAACCGCAATAGTTCGGGTTCGCCCCACACCGACACAACGAGGCTTGTGATGCATTTACGTGATTCCGAAAGCGACTCCAGTTTCCGCTCCGAAGTTCGCGCCTGGCTTCGCGGCGCAGTTGCCTCGATGCCGCCACCGCCTTTACCGGACGATTGGCCAGGTCGACGTTCCTACGATGCTCAGTGGCAGCGAATGTTGTTCGAAGCCGGCTATGCAGGCATCAACTGGCCCGCCGAGCATGGTGGACGCGGCGCCACACCCACTGAACACCTGATCTTTCTTGAGGAATCGGCTGCGGCGAAAGCGCCAGACGTCGGGGTTGGATTTGTTGGCCAGATGCATGCTGGCCCCACGATCATCGCCGAAGGTTCCGACGCTCAGAAGTCCCACCACCTTCGCGGCATACTCACCGGCGAACATGTTTGGTGCCAAGGGTTTTCCGAGCCCGGATCGGGTAGCGACCTCGCGTCTCTTCGTACCCGAGCCTTTCGTGATGGCGATGACTACGTCGTAAACGGACAAAAGATTTGGACCTCGCACGCCGTGGCTGCCGACTATTGCGAAATGCTGGTCCGAACCGACCCAAGCGAACTGAAACATAAGGGCATCAGTTGGCTCATCATGCCCATGGATCTTCCCGGTATCGATGTCCGGCCTCTCGTCACGGTTCACGGGTCGAGCGAGTTTGCAGAGTTGTTTCTCGACGAGGTTCGAGTTCCTGTTGCGAATCTCGTCGGCGCCGAGAACGACGGCTGGCGAGTTGCCAACGTGACGCTCTCTTTCGAGCGGGGTACCGGCTTTGTTGGCGAGTTACTCGACACAACCAACGTCTTTCAAGAGCTCATCGAAATGGCGAAATCGACAATGCGAAATGGCAGCACGGTTTGGAACGACGACAGCATCCGACGCGAGGTCGGCATCATTGGCGCCGATCTCGATGCATTGTGGGCGTTCACCAAGCGAAACGTTTCACAAGGTGCACGAGGTGGCTTAGTCATGGGTTCTGGGTCTGGATTCAAGGTGGCGTTTGCTACAACCCAACATCGCCTCGGCGACCTTGCTCTTCGAGTGCTTGATAGAGCATCGCTCTCACTGGACGATCTTGGCGGTCAACCGACTGGAGAACTCGTGCACAGCAAGTTGCATGCTTTCGCAATTTCATTGGGCGGAGGGACCACCCAAATCCAGCAGAACATCATCGCCGAGCGCGTGCTCGGACTTCCCAGGGAGCGCTGATCATGGATCTTCAACCAACAGACGACCAAGCGTCACTTGTCGAAATGATTACGGGGTTTGCCGCTCATCGATTCGCAATCGATACCGTTCGGTCATTCGGTGAACCCGAGGGGTTTGATCGATCACTCTGGGCGGAACTCGCCGCCCTCGGTACATTCGGAATCGCTGTACCCGAAGACCGTGGTGGCGTGGGACTCAACTTTATTGACGCTGTTCTCGTCCACGAAGCTCTTGGTGCAGCGCTTGTTCCCGGTCCACTCGTTGCTGCCACCCTCGCATCCGGAGTCATCGATGGAGTGATTGAAGGTTCAGTGGTTCCGTGCATCATCGACGTCGGTGCCGACGGTCCCCTCGCGGTTGAGAACTTCCGCTCATCCGATGTGCTTTTGATAGTCGACGATGCAGGAGTCGGCCTTTTGAATTGTGAAGACGCCTTGGGGACAGATGTGGCCCACCCGACTGACCCCACAACCCCAGTCACGATTCTTACGAATCTCCCAAAAGCCGACAAAATTGGTGGCCCTGAACTCGCGAAAAGTTGGCGCCAACGCGGATCGCTTTTGTCCTCAGCTCAACTCTCGGGAAACTCCTCCGGAAGCACAACACTTGCGGTCGAGTACGCAAAAGGGCGTGAGCAATTCGGCCGTCCAATCGGCTCTTTCCAGGGGCTAAAACATCTCCTAGCTGATTCTTGGATTCGAACCGAAGTTGCTCGATCGTCGGTGTGGGCAGCGGGCGTGACGGTAGACGAGCCCGAGGTTGGATCTATCGACAGAGCAGTTGCTGGCGCCCGACTCACGTCCGCACGGGCCGCAACTGAAAACGCAAAGACTTGTGTGCAGGTGCACGGAGGCATGGGGTTCACTTGGGAAGTCGATGCCCATCTCTTTCTGAAACGGGCCTGGATTCTTGAAACACAATTCGGTTCAATCGATGATGCTGCAGAGGTTGTGGCCGACCTTTACGCCACTCGCTAAGCATTCGTTGCTCGTTTACTTGGGTGCGAATCGAAGAGCACCATCAAGTCGAGCGACGTGTCCGTTCATGTAGCGGTTCGCAAGGAGGTGTTCAGCCAACCGAGCGAATTCTTCAGGTTCACCGAGCCTCTTAGGGAACGGAACGGTCGACTCAAGCGCAGCTTTCAATTCGGGAGGGCCTTGCTCCCACGCGCTGGTGTTCATGACTCCAGGCGCAATTGCGTTTACTCGGATTCCAACTGAGGACAGATCGCGCGCGGCAATCAACGTCATGCCAATAAGAGCTGACTTCGCTGAACCGTAAGCAATTTGCCCGATCTGACCCTCGAAACCAGCACCGGAGGTGACAAGAAGTGCGGCACCACGTTCGCCATCGGGATCGGGATCATTCTCTGACATAGCAGCGGCCGCCAGCCTTAATGTGTTGAACGAACCGGTGACATTCAGTTCAAGTGTTCGTTGAAAGATTCCCATATCGTGCGGAACGCCGCCCTTGCCAACAATGCGGCCTCCCACCTCGCCGCCACCAGCACATGCAATCACCCACCGCAGTTCCCCAAATGTTCGCGCCGCATCGATCGCACGCTGCACATCAGCATCATCGAGAACGTTTCCACAAACGACCGCCCCGCGATCACCAAGATGCTCTGTCATCGCTTCGCACTTTTCGGCATCGAGATCGAGGACGACTACTGGATAGCCGAGTCCGAGGAACCACAAGGCGGTTACTTCTCCAAGTCCAGATGCACCGCCTGAAATAAGAACGGTGCGTTCGGATGGATCGGTTGTCATCATGTGAGTCCTCTAGTCGGAAGAGAAAGAACAACAGGAGAAATGGACTATCCCAAGCTTGCGAGGGGACCTGGGGGGCGTAGTGAGAAATCCGTGAGACCAACTGTTGGCTGTAGATAGGCAACAGCAACCAGTTCCGCCATCTCCACACCAACTGATAAGGGATTCATCATTTCCGCAGAGAGGTGTCCGCCGCGAATCCATTCATCAAGAAATCTTCCGATGAGCTCTCCGTCGAAGTCCCGTCCGAAATCTGTTCCTATTGTGGCGCCCACACGAATTGTCGAGAAACGAATATTCGGGTGTTCTACCCGCCAACCGTTTACTAATTCTTCGAGCGCCGCTTTAGAAACCCCGTACGGGACCAGCCCATGTCTGGGTCGGCCGACAGTCTCGGATGAAACGAATCCGACGAAGGCATTCTCATTGAGATGGGGCAGGGCGGCCTTACAGACTTCGGAAGGACCAACAACATTGCTCGCAAAAACACTAAGAAAGTCGTCCGTTGCAATATCGACAATCGCGACCATCGGAGAAGCCGCAGCGACGTTGAGGAGGATGTCTATTCCCCCGAAGACACGTACTGTCTCGCTGACCAATCGTTGTGGCTCACCCGGGTGAGTGATGTCCGCAGCACACCACTCGAGTTCCACGTCGTCAGCCAGTTCACGCAATTTTTCCTCACGTCGACCAACTGCCATCACTCGGGCACCAGCGCGAGCGAAAGCTGCTGCTGATTCACGACCGATTCCTGCCGAAGCCCCGACAACGAGTACTGACTTTCCGCTAATTGCATCTTCCATCTCAATCCCCCACTACGTAAGTTGAATTGGTCGTCGACTACGCCGCTGCAAATGCAGATCGCACAATGTGTTGAAACTCTCCAAGGGTGAAGGAGGGCCGGTGTCCAGAGCTATTTTGGTGGTCGACGGACTGAAACGCTTGCACCATCGAAGAGAGCAATCGAGAAAGTGCTGCTGGATCACCATGGCGCACGAGTCCTTCTAACTGACCCTGTTGGATCACTTCAGCCTGCATCTTCAGCACAAGTTCCGCATTCTCCAACACTCGTTCAGACGCCGCTTCATCCGAAGTTGGCACAAGTGAAGCCGTTGAGCGCAAATAGAGACTCGAGAACGACGGGCGGGAACGCAGGAACGAAACTTCGAAGTCCACAATTTTTTCGATCGCATCGAGACCATCTGATGCGCTGCCAACGGCCTGCTCGAAGCCTGGGAGAAACTCGGCACCACGCCGCAACCATACGTTGACGTAGAGGTCGTCCTTATTTTCAAAGAATGAGTACACCGATCCGACAGAGAAGTCGGCTCGGTCAGCGATTTCCTTCAGCGTGGTCTCGTGAAATCCCTTTTGGCCGAAGATCTCCTCGGCGGCATCGAGAAGTTGTGTGCGACTGAGCTCCTGATGGAGTTGACGTCGCTCTTCTTTTGGATTCACTGCTCTCGTTACTGTCATCAATGGCCCGACAAGTTCGATGGCCATTCAGGACGGTGGTAACCGTCAAACCGCAGTTCCCCACCGCGAAGTTCACGAATCGTCAGGAAGTCGCCCTTGTAACCCTTGTGGTCGTAGGGTCCAAACTGCACGTAGCAACTCGGGCCACCGTTGGTTGAAGGCATCCAGCGAATTCGTTCAAGACCCTCCTTGACATCCTTTGGTGTCGGAATTGCTGCATTCGCAATGCCATGAATTGCGGCGCGTGCTGTGTCGTAGGCAAGGGCAACAACGACGTTGCCTGTCTTTCGACCAAACCGATTCACAAAACGTTCGATCATGGCGTTGTAGTTGGGGTTGGCGCCGTCTTCGCCCAATTGGTCGACGCCGTGCCAGCCTTCGAGGCCCTCGGCCCACGCATTAGAATTTGAATAGAACATGAATGCCGTGCCCATGACTCGTGCTGGGTCCCAGCTCATGCTCTTCAACGCCTCGGCAAAATGGAATGTTGCATAGCCGTATCCGCCGTAATAGAGACCTTCCGCGCCAAGCGCACGCATACTCTCGAGGTCTTCCTTCAACCCGACAGGATTGGGTTCCAGCTTCACCTCTCGAATGATCGTCATACCCAGGTTCAGCGCAGCATCGCGGAAATAGTCCGCATAGTCGCGACCCGATGAACCGGCTTCCCAAAAGAGTCCGACTTTGTCATGACCATGAGCGTGCAACCACTGCGCACACATAACGCCCTCAGTGGCGACATCGCCATTGGCGACAGTGAAGCAATACTCCGAAGCGAACTTGTGCGCACCAGTCCAGCCAATGCAAGGTACGCCGAGGCGATTGGCGGTGTCCTGAAGTAAAAGACAGTTGTCCGAGATCATCGGGCCGAGGACAACGACGCAACCTTCGTCGACGAGCCACTCGTAGCCTTTAATCAACTTGCGGTAATTCTCCCGCGGGAGGCCTCGAGCATCTGCAACCACAAGTTGCACAGGGCTGCGACGCCAGACCCCTTCGTTCATCGCATCTTCGATCGCTAAAATCGTCGGATCGATCCAGTCTGCGAGCAACTGGTTGAGATCCATATCGATGAGAATGCCAATTTTAATTGGCTCAAACGGGTCGCCCTGAGTCTTTTGTCCACGAGTCGGCGGATAGATCGTGATGTTCTGCACGGCGACATCGGTGGCTGGTCCACCGCCTTGCCACCAATACTGCTCGTTGGAGTCGCCGACACCCCCTTCGAGGTGGGCGCGGGTGCCGTGTTTGACGTTGGTGACAGCTCTGTCTGGCTGAGCGATCCCGTGATCGAACGGCGGCGCGAACATCCGCTCGGCGAAGTGGAGTTCGCCGCTATCCGACGCGGCAGCATCGACGACGCCTCCGTGGAGGTTCGTGCGAACCGCCTTTGTCTTCGCATTCCTCTTCGATTCTTCCTTCTTTGAATCGTTCCTCTTTTTTGGCACGAGATCCCCAATTTTCGTTGCGAGCGACGCTGTAACTCATCACGTTCGAATGATTGAACTATAGTTCAACATACTGAAAGCAAAATTAGGGAACTAGCTGCTGACGAACAATCCTCAACAGGAACTCTTCGGTCGCAGTCAAGACAATTGGGGTAACAGTGAACAGTGACGACCTAATTCTCGTGAGTGTCGACGACCATTTAGTTGAGCCTCCTTCAATGTTCGACAATCACACCCCGGCCAAATGGAAAGGCCGATTCCCGAAGATTGAGCGAAACGACAAGGGCGACGATGTCTGGATGTTCGAAGGTTCCATCATTCCGAATATCGGGCTTAACGCTGTAGCGGGCCGACCCAAAGAGGAATACGGAATCGAGCCAACGTCGTTCGACGAGATTCGTCCGGGATGTTGGGATGTGAATGAACGCGTGAAGGACATGAACGGTGGCGGTCTCTTGTCATCGATGAATTTCCCTTCGTTCCCGGGGTTTAGCGGACGACTCTTCGCCGCATGCGATGACAAAGACCTCGCCCTCGACGTCGTTCGCGCCTACAACGATTGGCACGTCGACGAGTGGTGCGCCGCCGCTCCGGGTCGTTTCATCCCAATGGGTCTCCCAATCCTCTGGGACGCACAACTCGCTGGAGAAGAAGTTCGCCGACTTTCAGCGAAGGGTGTCCACTCGGTGACCTTCACCGAGAACCCATACACATTGGGATACCCAAGTCTTCATGACGAGTACTGGGATCCGTTCTGGCAAGCACTTTGCGATACCAACACCGTTCTCTCTATTCATCTCGGCTCATCGGGCAAGTTGGCAATCACTTCTCCCGATGCTCCGATCGATGTGATGATGACCTTGCAGCCAATGAATATTTGCGCCGTTGCTGCCGATCTCATTTGGTCACGGGTCCTCAAGAAGTTTCCGAACATCAAGATCGCCCTTTCTGAAGGTGGCATCGGTTGGATCCCTTACTTCCTCGACCGCCTCGATCGCACCTATGACATGCACCATCTTTGGACAGGTCAGGATTTTGGGAAGAAGACCCCCAGCGAGGTGTTCCGTGAGCACTTTCTCACCTGTTTTATTGCCGACCCAATCGGCATCAAGCTCCGCCACGACGTAGGCATCGACAACATCGCATGGGAATGCGACTATCCACATTCCGATTCTTCCTGGCCCCATGCTGGCGAAGAGTTTGCCGAGGTGGCGAGAGATCTGCCAGATCACGAGATCAATAAGATCACTCACGAAAACGCGATGCGGTGGTACAGCTTCGACCCCTTCGTTCACATTCCGAAAACCGAAGCAACTGCCAAAGCATTACGAGCGAAGTCCGCTGGTCATGATGTCAGTGAACGTGCCTTCGACACTGGTCGTCGCGAAAAGCATGTCGGCATTGAGGTCGGCAAGCTCGCTCCTACAGCGTGAGTACGTTCAATCAAATCTCCAGACCAGCCGATCATCCCCTGGTCTCCCTTGAGGTTTTCGATGGTCCTATAGGTCGGATCACTTTGGCCGATGCCAAACGACGCAACGCTCTACGTATCGAGCTTTCGCTTGATCTAGAGGCAGCTGTAAACGAGGCCCTTTCGCTGGGCGTTCGGGCAATCATTCTCGCTGCTACTCCCCCCGTGTTCTGTTCCGGCGGAGACCTTGATGATCTTGTTTCGCCTCGAGCAACACTCAACGACATCGCTCGCGGTGCGAATGCCCTCATCAGTGCACCGGTGCCAACGATTGCCGTTGTAGATGGTCCTGTCATCGGAGCTGGCATCAATCTCGTGCTGGCATGCGACGTTTTGCTTTGTACCGCCGAAGCCACATTCGATCCTCGTCTTTTGGATCTCGGTGTCCACCCTGGCGGCGGCCAACTCCGAAACCTCGCTCTGCGGATAGGACGACAAGGCGCCGTCGCCCTTTCGCTTCTTGGCGATCGGCTCACAGGGGCCGAAGCTGCCGAGTTTGGCTTGGCCTGGCGCTGCCTTCCAGCCGACGAAGCCCACCGTCTTGCACTCAGGTTTGCTCAGCGAGCCGCCTCCCGACCACCGGAAGCAATGCAACGTGCCAAACACACCCTCGATGCCACGGTAGGACTCGACCACGAACAGGCTGCACAGATTGAGTTAGTTGAGCAGCAGTGGTCGATGGAACAGCCGTGGATTACCGAGCGAGTTGCCAACCTTCGTGAACAACTTGCGAACCGGACAAACGACTAGTTCAACGTTTTTCGAACTTCACTTCTGAATCTTCAAGGTCCCAGCTCGCAGCAGTGGCTCCCTCGTGGCGCAGTTCCCGCTTCAGCACTCGACCGACTGGCGACCGCGGAAGTTCCTTACGGAATTCGATGTAACGGGGCAAAGCGAAATATGGAAGCTGCTCAACACACCAAAGAAACAGTTCTTCCTCAGTAAGGTTCGCTCCGTCCACCAATGTTGCAGTGATCTTCAGATCGTCTTCTGACATCGGACTTGGAACAGCGTGCACGGCGACGTCGGCTATTTGTCCCTGCCCCATGATGATTGACTCAACTTCGAAACTGGCAATGTTTTCGCCGCGCCGTCTGAGATAGTCGGCCTTGCGATCAACGAAGAACAAGAAGTTGTCATCGTCGATAATGCCAACGTCTCCTGTGTGATACCACCAGTTCCTACTGGTTTCGACCGTCACGTCTGGACGACCCCAATAACCAGTGAACATCACATCGGGCCGCTTCGGCCGAATCACGATTTCACCTCGTGAACCACGTGGTAATTCGTTGTCTTCGTCATCAAAGATTCGAACGTCGAAATACTCATCGTTGATAACACCAGCCGCATTGGGCTTGTTATAGCCACCTGGTGGCTGCCACGAGATAAGACTTGCTTCGGTTACGCCGTAGGCGGCACTAAACGTGGTGAGTCCGAATCGATTCTTCATGATGTCGTCAACTTCAACCGGCATCGGTGCAGCACCGAGTAGGCGCAGCGACGTATTGGCCTCGGGCGCACCTGATCTCGGCATCTCGGGACGATCGACATCATGAGCCAAGAGGTACGCCATCGTTCCAAGCGTCGATGTGATTGTTGCGCCCACACGATTCATCTCAGGCCAGAAGTTCGAAACGGAAAAACGACGGTAAATCGCTGAACGGCCTCCAAACACGAGTGGGCCCATTACGGCTGTGGTGATCGCATTGAAGTGAAAGAGTGGCAATGGCGTCCAGACGACGTCGTCGGACGTGCGCTCCCAACAGATACCGATCTGCCGCGTGAGGGCTTCGTGATAGTTGTGACTCAACATGCAGCCCTTGGAAAGGCCTGTTGTTCCCCCGGTGTAGATAAACGTTCCGAGGTCGGAGGGCTTCGTGTTCAATTGAGGCGGCGTCGCATCTGATTGGAGAAGGTCAGTCCAAAGAGCGGTTGACGTATTTTTGATCTTCGGGCGCGTCTCCCCGATCACCACGACGTGCTGTAGAGATTTCACCGATGGTGCAACAGCTTCAAGTCGTCCAAGAAACTCCGCAGCCACAATGATGACCCGAGAACCCGAATCCGCGAGTTGGTGACGGAGATACTCCCCTTTATATGCAGTATTGATGGGAACGGCGATGCCCCCCGAAAGGATGATCCCCCACCATGCATAGACCGCTTCGATTGAGTTTTCGATCAGAGTCGCTACTCGATCGCCCGGATTGATACCCATCGAACAGAGTGATGTGGCCAAACGAGCGCAGACGTCGTAGACCGCGGCCGCAGAGACCGAATCGCCGCAGACGTCGAGGTACTGGCTGTCCGGGTCAGACTCAAGGCGTTGCATAAGTAGTTCTGGAATCGTTGACTGTGATCCAGTGCGCCACACATCTGAACTCATCTGTGGTTCCTTTTCCTTGACAACGGTGCATGCGCCATGGCTTGAAACACCCTCCGCAGATAGAGATGAATCTTACATCTACACATTGAACCGTGATTCAATGATGCGAACCCCCTCGCCACTGTTCTTGGAGACTTCTTTGCCATCCGAATCAAGTAAGCCCACCGGCATCACGCTCCCGACGACCGTTGCTGCCGCTCTCGAACGCGCTGTCGTGATGTACGGCGATCTCGAAGCACTCGTCGACGGAGATCTTCGGTTGAACTATTCCGAACTTCTCGAGCATGTCGATGAGGCCGCCCGTTCCCTGATCGCACTAGACATCAAACCTGGCGATCGCGTTGCGATCTGGGCTCAAAACATTGCCGAGTGGGTAATCGCCGCATGCGCGATCCATAGAAGCGGAGCCGTACTCGTTCCGCTAAACACACGCTTCAAGCGTTCAGAGGCGACATATATTCTTGAAAACGCTGGCGTGAAACTCCTCTTCACGATCTCGGACTTTTTGGGCACCGACTACGTCGAACTTCTTGGCGATCGCTCCACGGTTCCGTCACTCGAGCACGTGGTTTTACTACGAGGCCCGTCGCGGCCTAACACCGTCTCGTGGCCGGAATTCATCGAAATGTCGAGCCAGGTTCCCGCTGAATCGGCCGTAGTTCGATCGAAGGCAATAGCCCCTGACGACTTATGCGACATCCTCTTCACTTCGGGAACGACGGGCCTCCCTAAGGGAGCGATGCTGACGCACAGCGCGAGTGTGCGCGCATATTGGAGCTGGTCAACCGTTGTCGGTCTCACAAAAGGCGATCGCTACCTCATCATCAATCCGTTCTTTCATGGCTTCGGATTGAAGTCTGGCATCCTCGCCTGCATCTTGATGGGCGCGACCAACCTTCCACACCCAATCTTCGACGTTCCTTCAGTTATGCGACGCGTCGAGGAAGAGCGCATCACCATGCTTCCCGGGCCACCGACCATTTACCAAACGATGCTCGACCATCCCGAACTTCATAACTTCGACCTCTCGAGCCTTCGACTCTCAGTTACCGGCGCTGCAACAGTTCCCGTAGAGATGATTCACCGTATGCGCTCAGAAATGACGTTCAAAACCATCGTCACCGGGTATGGGCTCACCGAAGCGACGGGTATCGCAACGATGTGCCGCCACACCGATGATCCAGAGATCATCGCGAACACTGCTGGTCGAGCGATTCCTGATATCGAGGTCATCGTTGCCGATGAAAACCGCCAACCACTCACCGCGGGCGAACCTGGCGAGATACTGATTCGTGGCTACAACGTCATGAAGGGTTTCATCGGAAACCCTGAAGCAACAGCTGAAGCAATTGATAGCGAGGGTTGGCTACATACGGGTGACATCGGAGTGATGGACGAAGCCGGCAACCTGCGCATTACCGATCGGATGAAGGACATGTTCATCGTCGGTGGTTTCAATGCCTATCCCGCCGAAATCGAGAATGCACTTCTCACTCACCCCGGCGTGAGCCAAGTTGCTGTTCTCGGAATACCCGATACTCGACTGGGCGAGGTCGGTGTTGCGTTCGTAATTGCCAAGCCAGATGTTGCACTGACAGCCGATGACATCATCGAGTGGAGCCGTGAATCAATGGCCAATTACAAAGTTCCACGCCACGTTTACCTCGTTGCAGAGTTCCCCCTAAATGCCAGCGGCAAAGTTCTGAAATACGCGCTGCGCGACAAGGCGATCGCAGCCACGTCTTAACGAGGCAACACCTCATTCGGCAATGGGTGGCGGAAAACCCCTGCAGCATTTTCGCAAAGAATCGCCCTCAATTCATCAGTAGGAAGATCACCGTAAGTGTCGGCGACTACCTGCTGCGTGTCAGGCCAGGTTCCATCGCCATGCGGGTAATCAGTCTCGAACATGATGTTCTCTACCCCGATGCGATGACGGGTCGTGATCGTCGATGGGTCATCGATTGTGCAGAACCAGAAGTTGCGCTGAAGAACATCGGCGGGACGCGTTTCCCAACCCAGTCCGTAGCCACTTCGATCAATGATGTTGTCGAGCCGATCAAGCAGCATCGCGACCCAGCCGATGCCGCCCTCGGACATCGTGATCTTCAGGTTTGGATACTTCAACGGGTAACCGGACCACAACCATTCGGCGCATGCCGCCAGTGAGAGTTGACCGAACATCGTTGCGCCCAACTGAAGTGCAGGTGCATCTGCGGGTGATGGGTAGCCGCCCGAGGAACCCACATGGAGAGCAATAACCGTGTCGGTTTCTGCACAGGCTTCAACAATTGGATCCCAGTAACCGGAAAACAACGACGGGAAGCCGATGTTCTGGGGTCGCTCAGGAAGAGTCACAGCAACGAAACCGCGAGCGGCGTTACGTCGAATCTCCGCTGCACCTTTTTCCGGGTCAGCGAGGAATGTAAGGCCAAGAGGGATGATTCGATCCGTCGCCGGTTGCCACCACTCTTCATACAACCAGTCATTCCACGCTTGGGTTGTGGCATAGCCAAGATCAAGGTCGTCGATTTGTGCGAACACACGGCCGCAGAATCCGGTAATCATGGAAGGAAAGTTCATCGACGCCCAGACACCATTTAGATCCATGTCGCGCACGCGTTCATTGATGTCCCAACACCCTTTTCGCATGTCACTGAATTTGGTTGGCTCCAGATTCTTCATGCTCTTACTTCGACCAGCGACGGCGTTCATACCGACCTGCGTGAATCGCTGACCTTCGAATTCCCACACCTCGTGACCGTGCTCGTTTGTCACGACCTTTGGTGCTCGACTCTGAAACCTCGATGGCAACCGACCCTCGAACATCTCGGGAGGCTCTACGAGATGGTCATCGACAGAAATGATGGTGTAGCGAACCTCTGCTGGTTCGGGGTCAGGAAGCAACATCGGATTGTCGACCAGATCAGTCATGAGACCCCCAAAGTTTGAACTATTCAGAGTGTAGATGGACGACTTCGTGAGAGCGGAGCCGCTGCTACCTTCGTCCCAAAGGGGGAACTATGGCTGAAACCGTGCTGGACACCGAAGCGCTCGGAAGCTGGATTGCATCAAAAACCGGAACATCGGGACTCCACATCGAGATTGATGGTCGTCCCTCCGGCGGATTCTCGGCCGAGACGATCCTCCTCACCGCCGAATCGTCTTCTTTTGGCAAGCAGCGGTTTGTGGTGCGACTCGAAACACCCGAACCCGCCGTTTATCCGGCACAGTCTGATCTTCCGATGCCCGAAATCGAGATTCAGTTCCGAATCATGGACAGCATCGGTCGAAACTCCCCTCTACCCGTTGCCGCCCTTGTCGGCTACGAAAGCGACCCAGCAGTCCTAGGTACACCGTTCTTTGTCATGCACCACGTTGACGGAGTCGTCCCTCTAGAGAGTCCGCCCTACAGCGTTGAAGGCTTCTTTACCGAACTCACTCCGGCGGAGCGGACCAAACTCATCAGCAATGGCCTTTTGGATATGACGCGTATCCATAAGCTCGACCCCTCAATTCTTGGGTTGGACTGGCTCACCCCAAATGGCGTGACCCCG
Organism: Actinomycetota bacterium; assembly: GCA_005787345.1. Taxonomy (GTDB): domain Bacteria; phylum Actinomycetota; class Acidimicrobiia; order Acidimicrobiales; family Acidimicrobilacustridaceae; genus Acidimicrobilacustris. Next base: position 80,245 of record SYBH01000008.1, on the reverse strand, counting down.
GGCTCAAAACACCTCCTCCATCTTTGGAAGGATTTTGGCGAGTCAGAGTTGCGCGGGAGATCGCATCCGCTCCTTGAAAATGCGTGGTCGATTATCGAACACGAGCTCCCTTCCGATACGTCGATCGGCTTGTGTTGGGGAGACCCACGCCCAGGCAACATTATTTGGCAGGGCTCACAAGTGGCGTGTCTCACCGACTTCGAAGCGGCCTGTATCGGTCCCCCGGAATTCGATCTCGGCTGGTGGCTGATGTTCGACCGGACCATGCACGAATTGGCGGGCATCGATCGCCTCCCCGGCGACCCCAACCGCACCGTGCAACGCGAGATGTACTTCAAACACGCCGGCCGTGACCCGATTGACACCGCAGCCCATGAATTGTTCGCGGCAGCCCGCTACTGCGTCATCGTCGTGCGTGTGATGAATCGACTTGATCAGCGCGGGCTTCTCCCGTCAGACAGCTTGATTTGGCGGGATAATCCTGCATCCGATTGCCTCCGAATGATCCTCGATGAGCGGGTGTGACGCTTTCTTGGCTGACTGATCCGCCGATATTCAGCCAGATTCCCCTGCTACCTTGAGGCGATCGATTGCAGGTCTACGCCCCTGGGGAGAGCGTGGCTCCACTATGGACGAGAGAACAACGAGCCAACCCTCACCAGAAACACTCAGGTCCGATCGCTCGGCCTCCCTCCCCCATTTGCCGGCCCTCGACGGAATTCGCGGCATGGCCGTCATCGGTGTGCTGTTGTTCCATGGCGGCTTCACTTGGGCAAAGGGTGGCTTTCTCGGCGTCTCGACGTTCTTTACGCTTTCAGGGTTTCTGATCACGAATCTTCTCGTTCGCGAATTCGAGGGTTCCCACTCAATTGATTTACTCAGATTTTGGGCGCGACGCCTTCGCCGCCTCATGCCTGCGGCGCTAGCGACTCTCGCACTCATCGGACTGATTTGGTGGCGAATTGGTTCTGCAGAACAACTGGCATCGCTTCGAGGCGACATGCTCTCGGCGCTTGGATACGTCGCAAATTGGCGTTTGTGGACCTCCGACGTGAGTTATGGCTCACTTTTTTCAGATCCGTCCCCATTCCAACATTTTTGGTCGCTCGCGATTGAGGAGCAGTTCTACGTGATCTTCCCGATCGTGGCGCTTGTACTCATGCGTTTCGGAGGACGACGACTGCTAGCGGCGTCTTGCATAGCGGTAGCCGCAGTTTCGATCACACTCATGTGGTTGCAGCAATCCGATTTTGATCGCGTGTACTACGGCACTGACACAAGAGTCGCCGAATTGTTATTCGGAGTTTTGCTCGCTTTGTGGTGGTCGGGGCGTCGACGAAACATCACGACACGAACGAGCCGTGAGCCAGTTTTTGACTTTCTCGGCTTCGCAGCAGTTCTTGCGGTACTGGTCGCCTGGTTCACGACCAATGAGGCCTCTCCCGGCTTAGCAAAAGGCGGCCTACCGCTCTATGCGCTCGTTTCGACCCTAGCGATTTATGTCGCAACCCGGGCCGGTCTGTTTTCCCGAGTCTTCGCCAACCCGGCCTTACGCTGGGCTGGCTTGCTTTCCTATGGGCTTTACCTTTACCACTGGCCCGTCTTCCTCGTTCTCAGTCAAGAGCGCACCGGGCTTTCTCTCGCTCCACTCTTCTTGGTTCGAATGATCGTGACCGTCGCCATTGCGTTGGGCTCATACTTCCTTCTGGAAATGCCTGTTCGACGAGGAACACTCTTAACAACAACGCGCAGCGCCGGAACCGCAGCATTTGCAGGAATCGGAACCGTGGTTGTTTTGGCTTTCGCCTTCACCCTTCACACGCCAGCGAGCACCGTGCCCTACGCCAACATGCGGATTGATCAGAATGACAGCCGATTGGAGCAGCTCCTCCCCCAGAGCGCAGTTGATGCCAATTCGCCTCCCCCAGCGAGACTGTGGATCCTTGGCGATTCAGGCGCGATGGACGCATCTCCAGCGCTCGCCGCAGCTGCCGAGGCTACGGGCGCATCATCAATCGTGTTGGGTGCGAGACCAGGGTTTGGCCTCACCAACGGCATTGACTGGCGTTCAGAATGGCCGAATACGATTTCCGAGTTCAAGCCCAATTTGGCAATCATGTTGTTCGGAGGCTGGGACCTCTCCTTCATCAAACAAAAGGGTGAAACTGCATATGAAGCGGTGGTCGAAGAAGCCATCACGTTGCTCACGAGCAATGGGGTCCATGTGATGCTTCTTCCCGTGATGCCTGGGGGGCAGATCGATGTAAGCGCGGTAGATCGTGTCTTCGCAAATGTTGCAGCACGTCACCCAGAAATGGTCTCGAATCCCTCTATTGCCGCCGCGCTTACAGCCCCCGATGGGTCTACTCCGCGCTACTGGGTTGGCGACGATGGCACGGTGCACCTCCTCCGTAAGAAAGATAACTGGCACCTCTGCCAAGAGGGAGCCTCGAACTTGACAGACCACGTCCTTGCCCACGCGGAGCGGCTTGGATGGGCACCCGCCCCAAACAACTCCGACTGGAAGGGCGGCTCTTGGCGCCAAGCTTGGCAATACGACGATCCGCGCGGAGTTTGCGATGACATCGAATGATGTTGACTGAGAACAGCACCGGGAGCAGCTCTGTCCGTCCCCCGGATTCTGCGGCGAACTCGCCGACACGTCGAATTGATCGCTGGACCTACGCAACCCTGGCATTCGTCGCGTACATCCCCATCCTTCTCACCTCCCCTGGCCAGGTATCAGCAGATACGAAGGCGTACCTGCTCCTCGACCCAGGTAAATTGCTGTCGCGGGCGCCGTACATGTGGGACGCGTATATCAACGCAGGAACTGTTACCCACCAAAACATTGGCTACGTATTTCCGCTCGGGCCTTGGTATTGGACCTTCCGCACTCTTGGAGTTCCGACCTGGATCGCAGAGCGACTGTGGTTCGGAACACTCCTCTTCCTCGCCGGAGCAGGAACGCTTTGGCTCTTTCGGAAACTCGGCCTTCGGGGACCAGGCTCTGCCGTCGCTGCGTTTATCTACATGCTCAGTCCGTACGCCCTTGCGTACATGGGTCGAACGTCGGTCATCCTCACGCCATGGTGCGCGCTCCCGTGGTTGATCGGGTTAATGATCAGCGCACTCAGGGAACGCACCTGGCGTGCTCCAGTTCTATTTGCCCTCATCGTGACCGTCATGGCGGGCACAAACGCAAGCTCTGTGGTTTTTGTTTTGCTCGGCCCCTTCCTGCTTGCTCCATTCGCGGTCTGGAGCACCAAGGAAACTTCACTCAAGGAGGCATCCAAGGCGCTCCTGCGAATAGCAGTCGCCACTGGTCCAGCACAGTTGTGGTGGCTCTCTGGGCTCTACATCCAGGGGAAATACGGACTCCCCATTCTCCAACTCACCGAGACAGTCGAGACCGTTGCGCAGACGTCAACGGCTCCGGAAGTACTCCGAGGTCTTGGATATTGGTACTTCTATGGAAAAGACGGACTTGCAGGGTGGACCGAGTCTGGTGGGCTCTACACCACCACACTCGTCATGCTGGCTCTGACGTTTGCGCTTCCACTTTTTGGGCTTCTCGGTGCAATTCTGACGCGCTGGAAATACCGTGCATATTTCGTTTCGTTGATTGTCATCAGCCTTCTATTAGCTGTAGGCACCTACCCATACGACGACCCTTCACCTATCGGTGCACTTATTAAGTTCACGACGTCACTTGAGGTCGGCTTTGCTCTGCGGAATTCACCGCGAATTATTCCCATTCTTGTCATCGCCATCGCCGGCCTGTCGGCCGCGTTCGTTGATGCACTCATTCCTGCACTCCGACGACGTTTCATTGCTCCAGTAGCTCGGAAATTGTCGCTTGCGCTACCGCTCGGTCTCATCTGCATTGCCATTTTGAATCTTCCGCCATTGTGGACCGGCGGTCTCGTTCAATCTGATCTGAAGTTTCCATCAACGCTTCCGGAGTATTGGACCAACGCTGCAAAGTGGCTCGATACCCAAGATGGGAACTTTCGTGTGCTCGAACTCCCAGGCGCCGATTTCGGAGCATATCGATGGGGCGAAACGCAGGACCCGTTAACGCCCGGGCTTATCGATCGACCTTGGATCGGAAGAGAAATTACTGCCTACGGTTCTCCGGCAAGCGTTGATCTCTTACGTGCACTGGATCGCCCATTCCAAGAGGGAGTCGGAGAACCCCAGGCCATCGCCGGAGTTGCCCGCCTTTTTTCCGCCTCAGATGTTCTCCTTCGGCTCGATAGTCAATACGAGCGGTACCGAGGGCCCGTTCCTTCGACGCTATGGAACCAACTCGGAGGTACAACTCCCTCGAATGGTCTTGGCTCTCCCACCACCTTTGGGACTCCTGTCGTCAATGTTCCTGACCAGCGTCAACCCATGATCGACGAGCAACACCTAGCGGCCCTCAGTCGTCAAATGGCGACTCCCCCGCTTGCGATCTACCCAGTAGACAACGTTCGGCCGCTGCTGCGATCAGAGACGACGAGGCAGCCGACCGTTTTATTCGGCGATGGCTCCGGGATCGTCGAGGCTGCAATTTGGAACCAACTTCCAACTCAGCGGCCCCTCTTCTATGCCGCAACCGCGAATGCTTCACCAACACTTTTCGAAGGAATCCGAGTTGCCAAACCCAATCTCGTGATCACCGATACCAATCGCAAACGCGCTCAGCGATGGGGAACCACAAAAGAGAACAACGGTGCGACAGAGACCGCAGCGTCAATTCCTCTTGTTGAGGATCCAAAGGACACCAGACTTGAACTCTTCCCCGGTCAAAGCGCATCCGATCAGTCGGTTGCATGGTTCGGCGACGATGTCGCGAACATTCAAGCTTCAACCTACGGAAACATTGTTGCCTACTCCACCGAGGTGCGCCCCATAAATGCCATCGACTCGGACCCCCGAACCGCTTGGACAACTGGTGGCTTTAGCGATGTGATCGGCGATCGGCTCACCATCACCTACGCACGGCCCGTCACCTCCAGTCACGTTGATCTCCTCCAAACAGAGGGAAATCGCTGGATCACAAAAGCGACGATTCTTCTTGATGGGGTCCCCTCTCGAACTGAGACGCTCAATGACAGTTCGTTTGTGGGCTCGGGTCAGCGTGTCGATTTCGGTGGCGAGCGCACTTTTACAACACTGAGTGTTCGGATCGATGATTCGAACGTCACTGGCCGGACCAACTGGCTAGGACTTTCGAACGTTGGGTTTCGGGAAGTGACTGTGCCGGGGGTTTCAGCGCAGGAATGGATCGTGACGCCCAGTTCCGGTATCGACGAACTCGCGCCGGAGGCAACAAGCGTTGCGTACATCTTCTCCCGTTTGCGATCGAATCCAATTGAAGGTTTTCGACAGGACACCGAACTTCAACTTCGACGAATCTTTCGAGTAGGCACTGCTGCTGACTTTCAGTTGGGCGGGCGAGCCCGACTCAGTGCTGGAGTGGACGGAGCGCTCATCGATGAACTTGTTGGACGACCAGGGCTCGCCGATGGCTACCCGATCGTGAGTGGCGTCGATTACCTCAATGGAGTGCTTGAGGCTCGACCATCATCTGCGCTTGACGACAATCCGAAGACCGCTTGGACGACGAAATTCGATAATCAGGTTCGAGCGTCAGCCACTGTCACCAACCCGACCCCATTGTCGTTCGATCGACTGCGACTCTCGGTCATCAATGATCAAGAGCACTCGGTGCCAACAGCACTGAACCTGACCCTTGATGATGGAGTTACTCGAACGGTTGTGGTGCCTGACATTCCAACCATCGAGAAACTAGGCAATGTCGCCACCGTTGATGTCCCCACTGGTCAACTTTCTTCGCGCGTCGTTCGGATTTCCATCGCCTCCGAACGCTCGGTGACGACGAAGGAATACTTCAGCGGTGGGCAGCGCATCCTCCCAATTGCTATCGCTGAATTCGGACTTCCAACCCGGGTCGGGGCCATCCCAACCACCCTGCCCTCGATTTGCCGATCGGACCTTCTGAATCTTGATGGACGACCTCAGGGATTCACACTCGAAGGCACCACCGCAGATGCACTCGATCGTGCCCCACTCGCTCTTGTGCCTTGTGGCAGTGCAAATGCTTTTACATCGCGACTCGATGCAGGCGATCATCGGTTCGAAACAGCAAAGGGTCTTGACACAGGCATCGATATCGATTCGGTTGAACTTCGATCGGTTCCTGCTATCCCGGCGAATGCGGTCACCGACGTTCCCGTGACTTTGGCGACTGAGACGGGCACCAACTCTTATTCCGTCACGATTGAAAATTCCGCTACTCCGTTCTGGCTGGTCCTCGGGCAGTCGCTTTCGGAGGGTTGGAGCGCGACTGTGCGAGGAGGACCATCGCTCGGTTCACCCACGTTGATTGATGGTTACGCAAACGGGTGGCTCATTGATCCTGCGATTACTGGTTCCACATTCACCGTCGACATCATTTGGGCTCCGCAGAAATTCGTCTGGGCTGGTCTCGCTGTCTCTGCACCTTGGCTTATTGGCCTCTGTGCAGCGGCACTTGTATTGACGAGGCGTCGTCGCCGAGAGCTGGCTGTCGAGCCAGAAGCAAATGGTCCCGAGCTTGTCGCTCTATGCACGTCGTATTCGGTGACACTCTTCGAACGACTGGGACTCATTGCCGTCGTTGCAGCAGTCGCAGCCCTCGTTGGCGGCCTTGGTGTCGCACTCGCCATGGCCGGAGTCTCGGCACTGTTGGTTTGGAATCGACGCCGATCAGTTCTCGCAGCGTTAGTTGTTCTTGTTTCGATCGGCGGAATCGTCGCCCTCTACACAGGACTGCAGTATCGACGCCAGTTCCCTAACGGGGTCGAATGGCCGTCGGGATTCTGGTTTGCCCATCAACTTGGACTCGTAGCGGTGCTCACAGTGGCAGCGGAAACGCTCATTCGCTGGTTCCTTCGCACGCGTTCAAAGAGAACGCAGAGTGCGAGCGATGCCAACCAAATCAAAGACGGTTCAACGCTCACCCGATAGCGGTTGTTCCCGAAACTCACTGCAGCCACTAGTGCAACCATCGCAGGCCATAGCAAAATCGGTAGAAGCGTAAGCCGGCGCTTCCATGCAATGACTGCTCCCGCGAGTGCCAGCAATGCAACGACGTAGTACTGAACAAGGGCGAGCATTGATTGCCGAAATTCACGATTTTCAACGTAAATATCGAATCGCGCTGTACCGATCGGATCGTAAAGGTTGAACATGCGTAATGTTCGGAGTGGTGCGACCACAAGTAGCCGAGTCTTGTGGTTTGAGATGTACTCCGTCGCCCAACTTCGCTTGATGGCATCGCGCTCTGACTCGTCAAGCATGGACCCGTCAGCACCTACCGGCTCCGGTTCGGCGCAATAGCGTTCCCAGTAGCCAGTCTTCTCTCCGTAATAGGCGGCATCGCAGTTCGTCTGCGCCTGAAGTGTTCCTGTCGGAGAGAGGAAAATGGGCTTAGTGAAGCTCGTCATGTTGCGGATCAGCCATGGTGAGAGAACTGCGAGACCTACCGCACTCACGATTGCAAAATCGCGCAGCAGCGGCTTCCACTGCACTCGACGTGCAACGAGGGCGACCAGTACAAGAAGCGGGCCGTACGCAAGCAATTCTGTGCGCAAAAGGCCTCCCACCCCAGAAAGCACTCCGAGGACGACAGCAAAACGCCAACTGGGAGTCCGCCACCATCGAACCGCAACGATAGTCATTAAAGGAACAAAAGCCGTTACGAGGGATTCACTCATAAGCGACCAATCGTTGAGCCAAAGAAACCCGTAGCCCGCAGCGATAAACGCAGCGACAACTCCCGCGCGTTTCCCAAAAAGTTCCCGACCGGCGAGACCAATGAGGATCACGCCAAGAGAGCCGAAGAGTAAGCCAACCATACGGTGCTGGTTCACGCTGTCGAAACCCATGCGGGACGCGAGCGAAAGAATGAACGACCACAATGGCGGGTGCGCCGCTGTCGGTTCCTGTGTTCCTGGCGGCAGGGTCACAGCAACAGTCCGAACAGTCCCGTCCGGCTGCACGACGTCCACCTTCGGGCAATTATCGAAGCCAGGTAGAAACGAATAGGTCGAACTCCCGCTGCCTCCGCCATCGAAGCAATAACCGGCGTAGAAAAAAACAGGATTGATGTAGCCCTTGCCGTCGGCCAGAAGATTCGCTGTCTCGTGGTAGAAGACGGCGTCGCCCGAAAGGGGTGCGGTGCGACCTTCCCACATGAATGTCCCAAAGCGAACGGCGAAGCCAAACACGCCTGCAATAGCCAACCAAACAATAAAGGCTTTGGTTGACATCGACGCTGCCGGTCGATCGCGGCGCTCGCTGATCACGAAGGCACAACTTAGGACCTCCGGACGCTGCCGACCGGGCGTCCGATACCTCAGGCGACGAGGCCCGGCTGGTACCGTCATAACTGCGCCGGGGAGTTCGGCGGAACGGTTCGAGGAGGACCCCTTGGCTCTTCGCAGCCCTCACCAGTACGTTCGGTCTCTTCGTGACGACCGAATCGTGTACTTCGCTGGGAAACTCGTCCCAGACGTAACCGAGCATCCCGTCATCGCTCGAGCCATTCGCCACGCGTCTGTCGACTTCGAACTGGCCGAGGATCCCTCTGTAAGGGGTCTGGCCGTTGTCGAAGGGCCCGACCCGTACAGCCGCTATTTCCTTGAGCCCCGCTCCACTGCCGACCTTTCCGATCGAGCACTACTTATCGAAACCGCAACCTCTCGATGCCACACTTTGGTCCCACTCATCAAGGAAATCGGTACCGACGCCCTCTTTGCTCTGCGTCGTATCGGACGAGCACTTGACGCCTCTCGCGGCGACACAGAACGATCCGAGCGAATCTCCGCGTTCTTTGATCACTGCCGAACCAACGATCTTGCAATGTCTGTTGCACAAACCGACGTCAAGGGCGATCGCAGCCTCGGCCCGTCGGCACAACCAAACCCCGACTCCTACCTTCGTATTGTTGAGCGTCGATCAGATGGCATCGTGGTTCGCGGTGCGAAGGTGCACACGAGCTGCACTCCGAATACCAACGAGCTGATCGTTCTCCCAACTCGAGCCATGAGTGCCGCCGATAGCGATTGGGCAGTCAGCTTCGCCATTCCGGTGAACACCCCTGGCCTCCGACTCGTCGCCAGTCCGTACGGCTCTCACGCTGGTAACGAATTCGACTCGCCTATCAGCTCACAACGCCTGATGATGGAGACAACGACACTTTTCGACGACGTGTTCGTTCCCAACGAACGTGTCTTCCTCGACGGCCAGCATGAATTTGCAGGTCCGCTCGCCTTGGCATTCGTTGACTATCACCGCTTTACCGCGATTGCGTACAAGCTCCCGCTTGTCGATGCACTTGTTGGATCCGCTGCGCTTATGGCCGACATGAACGGCATTAGCCGAGCAGCCCACGTACGCGACAAGTTGACGGCTCTCATTTCGTACGCCGAAACACTTCGAGCTCTTGTGGAATCAAGTGCACACCGCGGCGCACCCGACGATGCCGGCGTTTTCGTCCCGGACCCGCTCATTGTCAACATCGCGAAATCACATTTCGCCCACGGTTACCACCACGCACTGCAGCAAGTTCAGGATCTTGCCGGCGGCTTGCTCGTCACCGCTCCAGGCGGTGCCGATTTCGCGAATCCCGACATCGGTCCGATGCTTTCGTCACTCCTGGGCGGTCGTGATGGTGTCGATGGCGAGCAGAGAATTCGAGCAATGAACATGGTGAGCGATCTCACGACGCGAGAGTTCGGTGGATATCACGCAGTGCTCGCAATTCACGCCGAAGGTTCACTTGAAGCAGAAAAGATGATGATCGCTCGTTCCTACGATCCAAGTCGCGTCATCTCCTACGCACGCAAACTTGCCGGAATCGACTGATCAGACGATTAATACGCGTCGAAGTCCAAGAACCCAAACTCTTCGATCTCAAACGTGTCGCGGTTGAAATCGGGAACGAACGAATGCAATACGAGCGAAAGCGGTGATGGCATCAATTTCTGTGGAAGCGGTATCCCGCGTATCCGCAGTGCCGGCGACCGACCCCAATGGATCACAAACGGGGCCTTGTGGTGGCGCCCAACAACCGCGGCCACACGCCCTCCTGGTAGGGGCGGACTTGACCGACGCTGAAGAACCCCAAGGATGATTCCGAACGGAATCTTTGAGACGTGGGTGCGGGTCGAAACAACAACGAGGTCATCGGAGACATGGATGCTGTAGGAGTGGTTTGGCCGTAGAAGACGCCAATGCAGCAGCGCCGGTGTCCACACCGGCGCGAACCCTGTTCGTGAAGTTCTTACAAACTCTCCGTCGACTAACCCGTCGACAACATCAACCGTCGATTTAGTGATGGTCGTGGACTGAAACCCCGATGTGCGACCGATTGCTGGAATCATCGTCACTGGAAGGGGTGCAAGAGACCGCCACCCCAATGTTGCAACCATTCGTGGTGCGGAATTCGCATTCGCAACGCCGAGAATGCCGTCGAAGCCTTGCGCAACCCCCCGCTTATAGGAGTCTTCAACCGTGCGACGAAATGCACCCGATCCACGAGCATCGGGGTCGACCGCCAAATCGACTCCGAGCCCCAAGATCCGCTCCTCTCCAGATATTGATCGGAATCGGTTGGGTATCAGCGCGTAGTTACCCAAGCGCTTTCCGTCCTCTTCGACCCGCCCAACAGCAGCGGATCCCTCTGGATTCTCGTCGTAATACCAGCGCAACGACTCTGGCGTGAGTGGGTTGGGATGATCGAAAACTTGGTTCAGAAGTGCCGCTGTCCGATGAAGTTCGAGATCATCTGTCATGGCTGCTCACGGAGAGATACTCCGGAAACGACAGCGTTGCGGTTTGACCACCGCGTTGATGCCACCGCCCACAGGTACTCCAGACTGATTGCGGCGATCATCACGATTGAGACCTCGGCTGCCGTGCGGTATCTGGTGGTACCGAATGCCGTCGCCGCAGTGATGGTCGCCAACACCACCCACAAACCAACCACCAGTACCGGCTGCTTCCGACGCCACTGCAGCACGAAACCGAACAATGCGAGTGGAACGAGGACCACGTATTGAATGAAACCGAGTTTCGCTGGGATTGAGGGGCGACCCTCGCCGATATCGAGTCTCACCTGCTCAAGTGGCTGATAAAAACCCCACATGCGCGCAATTCGCGCAGGAACGATGACCGTCACTAATCGAGTTTTGTGATTCGAGATGTACGTCATCGCTCGATCGCGCACGACCACGTCTCGCTGAGATTCGTCAAGCAGCTCACCGTTCGGACCGTAGGGCTGTGGATACCCACAGCGAAGACTCCAGTAACCGAGATGGTTGCCGTAGTAAGTGTCGTCGCAATTGGCCTGAACCATGACCGTTCCTGTGCCGTCAGACAGCGTGAGAGGTTCCTCCATCACCATGTTGTTGCGAATCACCCACGGCGCAAGAACCAAACAACAGACAACGCCAGCGATCGTGTATCGGAAAATGCGCTCCCTCCATGGAAGCGGGGCTCTACACAACGCAACCGCCGCGACAATTGGGAGAAACAACAGAAGTTCAGCTCGAGACAACGCCGCTAATGCCGCAGCAACAGCAAAAAGGGCAGCGTTTCCTCGTGAGGGCTGACGCACAAAACGGAGTCCGAAGATCGTCGTCACAAAGGTGAAGAAAATCGCCGCGGTTTCGGACATCAGGACAAGATCGTTCACCCAAATGTTTGCGTAGACCGCTGTGAGAGATGCCGCGATCAATCCGACTTTCTCATTCCTCCATGAACGTCCGAGCAATCCCGCAAGCACAATCGACGCAGCGCCGAGGAAAATCGATGCAATTAGATGCGCGGAGATAGACGAGAAACCGAGTTTAGAGAACACTCCGAGATACATCACATAGACAGGAGGATGACCCGCCGTCGGTTCCACGTGCCCCACTGGTGTGATGACTTCAATAATCCGACCGTCGGACAGGCGTACTTGTTCGGAGCCCCCAAACAAGTACCGATATGGATCGATGAAGCCCTTCCCGTCAGCGAGGAGGTTGGCTGCTTCGTGGTAGTAGACAGCGTCTCCTCCAAGATCAAGTCCCGTCTTCGGTGCCCAAAGACTCATGCTCACAAAGCGACCAGTAAGCCCGACGACGACGATCAGTGCGAGTGCAACCCAGAACCGCGAAAGTCGACGACTCATGAAGTACCGGTGATGCAGTCATCGTGCTCAGTTACAGGAAAAAACGTCGGGAGGTCACCGAGCGATGCAACGACATCACCGAGTCGAGGTCCGGCGACTGGTCGAAGTGTGGACTCCACCCGCTTCAGCATTCCGCGTCGGTTGAGCCACCCGACACGGCTCACGAGCCAACCACCGTGCTCATAGACGTAAAACTTCTCGTCTGGATCGAATTCCCAAGGATGGCAGTAGGTCCACAACACAGTCTCGGGATCGGCACGACGAACTCCCCTTCGGCGCAGCGCTGCTGGGAGAAGCCGCAGATAGGTGCCCCCAAGGAAAGGAATCGTTGCGGGCCCCACCTTCATCACTGGACTCGGAAGTTCGATGAGTCCTGATGGCCATCGAAACGGAGTAACCGGCGCCCCGGGCCACCCGTAGAGCGGACTGCGGGCCGGGAGCACACTCGACGACGCAATGAACCCAAGTTCGGTCAGTAGTTCGGGAACCCACGGAGTACTCGGAATCAGCGAATACTGAGGAGCTCGGTACAGCGTGACTTCTGCTCCGGCGAGTTCCGAAAGAATTGCTTTCGCCTCACGATTATCCGAACGAAACCGTTCCGGGCCGAGCAGGTCGTTTGGGATGTGATGCAGTCCATGGACTCCGAGTTCGTGTCCGTCGGCTACGACACGACGGATGAGATCGGGGTGTCGAGACGCGAGTTCACCGACACAGAAAAACGTCCCCTTGATGCCGAGTTGACAAAGCCGATCAAGGATCCGGTCCGTAACGATTCCGACCCGCTCTTCCTGAACGGTCGGATCGGTTCGAAGGTCCTCAAAGTCGAGAGTGAAACTCACCGGCCGATCCATAAACCTCAAGTGTAGGCACCGGACCCCACGACATTGAGACCGCCGGAGTTGATCGTTGAGCTCATGCCAAGATAGGAGAGACGTTGAACCCCACGGGAGAGCGATGGCGTTGCAGGACACCAAAATTGCGCCCGACGCCCCCGCTGACACGGAAGCAACGGGCTGGCGACCAGGCCTTGACGGGCTGCGTGCCATCGCAGTTCTCAGCGTCATGGCCTACCACGAGCCCAATTTGGTGTTGGCCGGAGGATTCCTCGGCGTTGATCTGTTTTTCGTTCTCTCAGGCTTCCTCATTACTGGGCTTCTGCTTGACGAACACCGGCGCTCAGGGAAAGTCTCCCTGCGGTCATTTTGGAATCGTCGCGGACGACGCCTACTGCCTGCTCTGGCAGCCATGCTCCTTGCTGTAGTCGTTGTGACGACCCTGATCGGCGACGTCAACCAGCGACGCGACTTGCCGGGAGGACTTCTCTCTGCGGTGTTTTACGTTTCCAATTGGGATCTGATTGCACAGCACAAGAGTTACTTCGATCAGTTCACCTCTCTCTCGCCGCTTCAACATCTATGGAGCCTGGCTATCGAGGAACAGTTCTATTTACTGTGGCCAATCGTCGTTATCGCGTGCCTTTCGAGGAGTCGCAAACTCCTCATCGGAGTCACTGCTGTCGCAACACTCGTAAGTATCGGACTCATGGCTTTCTTCCTCGGCGAAGGGGACCCGTCACGTAGCTACTACGGCACCGACACGAGGATGTTCGCCCTGCTCATCGGAGCACTTGGAGCCATCTTCGCCTGGCAACTCCGGCCATCAGGAAGGAAGGCGTTCTTCGCCGGGGTCCTCGGCCTCGTAGCGCTCGCAGGTGCATTCCTCTTCATTCACGACAGCCACCGCTGGATGTATCGAGGCGGCTTCGTTGCCTTCGCGTTTGTTGCACTCGGCGTCATCATTCTGGCCTCCGGTAACACGATCGTTTCAAAAGCGATGGCACATCCCATTCTTCGAAAGATTGGGTTTCTCTCTTACGCGCTCTACCTCTGGCACTGGCCCATTCGCGTGTTCGCTACCGATGTCCGGATGCACCTCCCTGACACTCCTGCTGGGCAAATCGCTGGCATAGCGATTCGTTTGGCGCTCACATTTGCGATGGCCTGGCTTTCAATGGAACTCGTCGAACGATGGTTTCGACGTTCGCAACTTGGGGTCGCCCGATTCGGAATCGGTTGGCTTGGAATAGGGGCGTTACTCGTTGGGTTCGCCCTTCTTGCGGCCCCATCCGCAGGTTCGACAATCGCAACATCCATTGGTAGCGATCAAGCCGCCAGCCGCGAACGCACACTGGCAATTCCGAATGATCCCACACGACCATCTCTCCTCATCGTCGGCGACTCGGTAGCAATCACCCTCGACAACGGGATCCGCAAAGTGTTCGACCCAAAGGTGTCCATCGTTGGTGGCTCTGAACTCGGATGCGCCCTGTTACTTTCACCGAAAGCCATGACGTTCGATGGCAATTGGTCAAAAGACGGCACACAATGCCCCGACCACGACGACTATTGGTCGAAACTTGTCGAGGCACAGGACCCAGATGTTGTCATCCTCCTCGTGGGTGCATGGGACCTCTACTCACGCGATTGGGGCAACGGCCCTGTAGCCCCCGGAGATCGCGAATTTGATCAGAACTACAGCGTCGCTATCGATGCAACCCTCAAAGTTCTCTCCGCCAAAGGCGCAGAAGTCATCGTTCTCACTACCCCATGCTTTGAACCGGGACCAGGAGAACGTGCCGGACCGCAACATGACATCCAACGTGTGCAGAGAATCGCGCAACTGCAGCGCGAAGCTGTCGCCAGATTCAACGATTTGGAGCCCCAGACTCAGGCATCCATCGTTGACCTCCAGTCGGTTACTTGCGACAACGGATTCACTCAAAATCGAGACGGCGTAGCGTGGCGTCCTGACGGCGTGCATTTTTCTGTCGACGGTTCGAAGGTTGCCGCTCGGTGGCTTCTCGAAGCTTTGCCCGAGACTGCTCGATCACGTTTAGGTTTCCCCACCCGATAAAGCCCTGAAGAGCGCCTCTACGACAAGGCGCCGTCACGCTCCTGTGTCAGAATTACTAGGGGCTCAAGCAAATTGTGTAACAAGGGGATACGCAACCGATGACAGTGACGACCGGCGAAAAGGGAACCCCGGCAGACGATGCCGGCGCCGATCCCATAGCAGCGGCTATTGCTGCTGCGGTCGTTGATGACGGCCCGATCGACGCTGCAACGATCAACACGGTCAAGAAGTTGGACCATATGCCCGCACTTGACGGAATGCGGGGGCTCTTCGTCATCCTTGGCCCAATGCTGTATCACTTCGCTCCAGCGTTCATTCCCGGCGGAATGTTCTCACTCGATTTCTTTTTCGTCATGTCGAGCTTTCTCATCGTCTCTCTGGCCCTCAACGAATGGGATCGAACCGGAGGGTTCAAGGTTGGGGCCTATGCCTCTCGCAGAGTGCGTCGACTCATGCCCGCGCTCATGGTGTGTTTCGTGGTGGTGGCATTCGCAACCGCGTTCTTCATCCATCCCGGCCAGATTTCAAAGTGGACCTCAGGCACCACTGCAGGCATGGGATGGGTTGCAAACTGGAAAGAAATTTTCTCCCAGAACAACTATTTCGATGCTGACCAGTACTCGAACCCACAGCCGTTTCGACATGTTTGGTCATTTGCAGTCGAAGAACAATTTTACCTCTTTGCTCCTTTTTTCCTGATTCTTTGCATGCGCTGGATAGGCCGACAATGGCTCACGATTCTTTCGATAGCGGGTGCGGTTGGGTCAGCGATTTGGATGTCAATCGTTTTTGATGTGAACGACCCTTCAACTCTTGCACGTGCCTATTACGGAACCGACACACGCGCGTTTGCGCTCTTTCTCGGTATAGCGATGGCCGCGGTGTTCTCAAAGTGGGGTCCACCCCGAACAACTTGGGGCCACTGGCTCACACAATTGGTGGGACTGCTCTCCTCAATTGTGTTTGTCATATTTCTCTTTACCGAGAGCGAGAAATCTGCGTGGATGTTCGAATACGGAGGCTTCTTCCTCGTCGCGCTTTTGGCGGTATTCATGACGAGGTCCGTGACAACCAAGACCGGATGGATGCATTGGTTTTACACAAATCGCTTCTTGATGTGGGCAGGTCGACTCGGTTTTGGTTTGTACCTCTACCACTGGCTTGTGTACATCGTCGTTGACAGCGACAAGTCCCCCGATAAGCCGGGGCTCAATTCCTTCCGCGACCTTGCGCTCGGTTTTGGACTTACATTTCTTCTTGCTTGGCTCAGTTACAAATACATTGAGAAGCCCTTCCTTAAGGGACGCTGGCCCGGCTGGAAGTTTGCCGCCGGTATGGGCGGGGCAGTCATCCTCACGCTTTCCCTTTTGCTCTACGCCAACACGGTGCGCGCTCCGGGAGCCTCGGCGACCGATAGCCCTCTCGCCATTCAAGGCCAAGGCACGACACCTATCGCGCTTGGCGAAGGCAAGCAATGCGTTGCCCCCGCCGGCAGCGATCCCACGAGAATTCTCGTTGTCGGCGATTCGGTGATGTATCAAATCGGACTTGCCCTTGCCGACTGGTGCGCCGAGAACCCAGGCGAGATCCTCGTATTTAATGAGGCCCACCTCGGCTGTGGCACTACCCGTGGCGGGGAAAAACTCTATGAAGAAGGTCCGGGATCAATGGGTGATATTTGCGCCACATGGGCCGATCCAGTTGATCCGCGCCTTGTCCCCGATGCCAGCGTCGTCTCGTGGGTATCGGCAATCGACCTCTACCGTCCTGACGTCGTCTTGGGCTACGCGAGCCCATGGGATTCGATCGACCGCAAGGTGCCGCAACTTGGCGACGAGTGGCTTCGCCCCGGCGACCCTACCTACGACGCTTTTGTTGAGTCCGAATACAGCGAAGCTCTCGGCATTCTGTCCGCCCATGACTCCACTGTTGTCTGGTTGGTCTCTCCGCGTCTTGATCGAGCAAGCAAGTTCAACAGCCCTGACCGCATTGATCGGGTGAATGAAATCGTCTTGCCGTTGGTCGAAGGGCTGCCGAGATCGATAATCATCGATTATCAGAGCTATCTCGGACCCCGGGGCGGCACGAAAGACAAAACAATTCGAGCCGATGGTGTTCATATTCGCGCAGACAAACTGCAGACGGTGGCTGATTGGCTGGCCCCCCAGCTCATCGACGCTAAGCGCTCGAAAACGGACTGAGCCCCGTCGGCTCTTACGACGAGGCTCAGTCCAACAGAGGGAAATAACCTCGCTAGAGGGTTTTTTGCGCTTAGCGCGGTGGTGTGTAGAGCACCTGCATCTTGTAGAGCAATGCCGGACGGTCGGAACCTTCGGCCGCAATTTCGGCTTCGGTTGTGATGAGCGTCCCCTTGGGCTTCGCTTCAGCCTTCACGAGACGAGAACGCGCATGCACCTTGGCGCCGGCCGGAACTGGCGAAAGGAAACGGAGTCCTTCAGCGCCGTAGTTCACTGCGCTTCCGTTTCCAGCAATCTTCACCGGAAACGTTGCCAACTTCGGCATGAGACTCAGCGTGAGAAAACCGTGAGCGACTGGGCCACCAAACGGACTTTCCTTCAAAGAACGCTCTACGTCGATATGAATCCACTGACGATCGCCAGTGAGTTCCGCGAAATCATTGATCATTTGCTGCGACACCTCGATCGATTCACCCCACTCGCCGAACTCCTCGCTCGCAAGCGCATTAATCGCATCGATGTCGTCGAACCGCACCTCGGCCATGGACCACCCTCTCGTTCACGTGCATGCCGGGGGCTCCCAGCCTGCGGTGGGCGATAGTACCGGCAGATCTGCTTGGGTTCGCCACTCCCGGACTTCTGTTCGAGAACTCCGACATCAATGATTACCGCTGGGTAACCTTTCGTCGATGAGCACCACCGACGCCACCGCCATTGTTGACGAGCGAATTTCGACATTGCTCTCCGAGTTCGATCCGACCACAACCGACGAAGTCACCTTTAGGGGACGCCAGTACGACCTCGGTTTGGGATGGGTTCACTTCCCCGCCGGGCGTGGTGGCCTCGGACTCACTCCCACGCTTCAGAAGGAGATCGACCGCCG
The DNA here is from genome assembly GCA_005787345.1 of Actinomycetota bacterium. Lineage (GTDB taxonomy): Bacteria > Actinomycetota > Acidimicrobiia > Acidimicrobiales > Acidimicrobilacustridaceae > Acidimicrobilacustris. The sequence goes on along the minus strand of SYBH01000008.1, from coordinate 62,019 downwards.
TCTTCGCGAGGCCGGAGCAAAGGCTATTGAGACTCGGTTCTTTTTCGGAATCACTATGGCAGGTCCCACGATCGCAACACATGGGACCGACGAACAATGCGCCACGTTGCTTCGACAACTATTCACCGGCGAGGACGCGTGGTGTCAGTTGTTCTCCGAGCCCGGCGCCGGTTCCGACCTCGCTGGTCTTGGTTGTCGAGCAGTTCGCGATGGCGACGAATGGGTCATTACCGGTCAAAAGGTATGGAACACCCTGGCCCACATTGCCAACCGGGGAATGCTTGTCGCTCGCACCGATCCCAACACACCAAAACACAAAGGACTTACGTACTTCGCCCTCGACATGCACGCACCCGGCGTCGAAGTCCGGCCTCTGCGCCAGATGACTGGCGAAGCAGAATTCAACGAGGTGTACCTCACCGAAGTGCGGGTACCCGACTCCGATCGCATCGGAGAAGTCGGCGAAGGTTGGCGCGTCTCGATGACAACTCTTGCGAACGAGCGCACCACCATCGGTGGTGGCGGCGGCGGAACACCACAACAGGGCTCGGGAGCAATCGCCGAAGCTCTTCGGCTCTGGGCCAGCGACGAATCGACCCATACTGCGGTAACTCGTGATCGACTTATGCAACTCTGGATCAATGCCGAAGTTCTTCGCCTCACGAATATTCGCGCATCACAGAACAGACGCATTGGCAACCCAGGTCCTGAAGGTTCGATTGCCAAGCTTCAGTTCGCAGAAGTGAACAAGGACATTTACGAGTTCTGCGTCGAACTTCTCGGAGCAAAGGCTCTCATTGACTATGACTACACGATGAAGCGCTCCGACCACATCGGCCTCATCGGCCCACCAGGATCTGGACGAAAGATGTTCTTGCGTTCTCGTGCGAATTCAATCGAAGGTGGCACCTCCGAGATTCAACGAAACATCCTCGGTGAACGCGTTCTTGGACTTCCCGGCGAACCGCGAGTTGATAAGGAACTCCCCTGGATCGACGTTCCCCGCAACTAATCACAGACAATGCGGATCTCACTCGATATTTCGACGAACCCAAGCGACTATGCGTTTTTCTTCGACATCCGCGTCCGTTTCGCCGAAACCGACGCCATGGGCGTCGCTCATCATTCCTCGTACGTCGCGTGGCTCGAAGCATCCCGAGTCGAGTTCCTACGTGAACTCGGAACCCCCTACCCCGAGATTCGGGCGCAAGGCTTCGATCTCGCAGTACTCGAATTATTTGCAAACTATCGCCGTTCAGCTCAATTCGACGATGTTGTGCGAGTTCATACGGGCATTTCTTCGTTTAAGGCCGCAACATTCCAGATGAACTATCTCCTCGTCGTCGAAGGCGAAGTCTGCGCGCTTGCCGCTACTGTGCACGGCGTTGTTGACGCCACAGGTCGCGCAACTAGGGCTCCATCGTGGATGCGAGAACTGCTCGCAGGTGCCTAATCTCAATCGCGAAAGACTGGTTTTCGACCTTCGGCCCGGGCAGCGACTGATTCATCCCAGTTCTTTGTCGTCAGACGTACGTATAACTGTGCCGTCATCTCATTGCGCATATGCGATCGAAAACTCGTTGACTCAAGTCCACCAAGAATCATCTTCTTTGTGAGCTCTATTCCAATCCGACTCAAACCAGCGATTTGCTCCGCAATCTCGATTGCGGTGGTGAGAAGTTCCGAGCGAGGAACAACTCTGGAGACAAGCCCAGCGCGCTCTGCTTCGTCGACTCTCATGTCTCGTCCTGTAAGCATCAGTTCGCTTGACCGTCCGGCTCCAATGATCCGCGGGAGGATGAAACTCAAACCAAGTTCGGTTGCAGTGAGACCGTTGTTAATACCAGCAGCCCGGAAATACGCTTCGGGCGACGCGACACGAATATCACAGGCTGCGGCGAGACAGAGACCGCCTCCGATTGCCGCCCCATTGATCGCGGCGATCACGGGTTGAGGCATGTCTTGGATCCCCAGAATGATGTCGTCGAGCAACTTTCCCGCTCGTTGAGCAATCACAGTGGGAGTCAATCCTTCAATATGCGGAATCGTTCCAGAAACCTTCTGGTCAGCTCCCGAGCAAAAACCCTCACCAGCACCAGTGATGATGACTGCTCGAGTGTCGTTGTCATGGGCAACCTGTTCCAGCTGCTCACGTAACGGCAACATCACGTCGAATGCCATGGCGTTCATACGCTCAGGCCGATTCAACGTGATGACGGTGACCGATGGAATGGGCTTGTTTACCAGTACGAACGACATCATTCCCCCTCTAGAGCACAGCGATGAAGGCACCTTAGCCACCACTTTTCAATAGATTTCGATCAATGTGGCCTATGACCCGTCAAGGGTGCACAGCGCAGAGCCCGCCAACCGGTAGCGTCAATTGCGGTTTCAGGCGTGTCTGTACTCCCCAATGAGTCGCTGCCTGCATCACCGTCACAGCGTGACTACAACGATCGACAACACCAGATCGGCGTTCTTTTGCCGGCGAAGGAGGCCCCCAATGGGTGCCCAAAGAACAAGTTTCGAAAAACTCCAACGAGATCGCGACAAAAAGGCCAAACAAGCCCTGAAGCGTGAACGCCGCCAGACCGGCGAGCCCCGCATCGGTGCCGACGGCGAAGAAGAACTCGTAGAACTCTCAACTGAAGGCGACCTTTCTGCAGCAGAATTACTTGCGCAGATTGAGTTGATCCACAAGCAGCTCGACGACAAAGTCATCGACTTCGATGAGTTCGAAGAGCGCAAGGCCGACCTCATGGCCCGCTTACCGATCGACTAATTCACTTCACGTACGTCGAGGCCAGGTCGCTCAAAACTGCAAGACATTCGCTTGAGCAGTTCTTGATGACATCAGCCACCGGCTCAATAGATTCGATACGGCCAGCAACAGCGCCGCCCAAAGCGAGTGCCGCATCCATATCGCCCCCGAAGTAAAGCTCGCTGTGGCGTGCCATGTGCTCCATCGCGTTTGTACTTGTATCAAATTCAAGCGCGTTACTTCGGTCAGTGCGAAGCACGCGAAGTGATGGAGCCGCATGCCGGTTCAGCAGCACCGTGTCAGTTTCCGCCGCATCAACAATCGCCTGTTTCCAGTTGTCGTGGATTGGGGATTCCAAAGTCGCCACCATGCGGGTACCCATTTGAATCGCCTCAGCGCCCAAAGCGAGCGCAGCAGCCATCGTTCGGCCATCGACGAATCCCCCTGCTGCGATCACCGGAACATTCACTTTGGAAGCAACCAACGGCAACAGCACCATGGTTGAGACGTCACTGGGATTTTTGAATCCCCCACCCTCTGAACCCTCGACGACGAGGCCATCGACGCCAGCATCAACAGCCTTGAGCGCTGCCCGAAGTGTAGGAACAACGTGGAAGACGGTGAGACCAGCATCTTTCAATTGAGATGTGTAGGTGCGGGGATCACCTGCGGAGGTGATCACAAACCGCACGCCTTGGTCGACAACGAACTCAACGATCGAAGGATCACGGACAAACGCCTGAGCAATGTTGACGCCAAATGGTCGGTCGGTCAGATCGGCCATCTTCACGATCTCACCTCGGATCGCTGCGAGGTCCCCCGACGATGTTTCGATGATTCCCATCGCACCGGCGTTGGAGACCGCTGATGCCAGTTGTGCTCGGGCGATGAAGCCCATCGGCGCCTGCACTATCGGAATTTCGATCCCGAGCATCCGGGTAATGCGGTTGTCAAACATGTTTCATCTTCCATCAGACTTGGAAAAGCCGAGCGAACCTGCAAACCCGCCGCGTGTCGCAGCGAACAGTTGCCCTAGCGCCAGCCGAAGCGTCAAACCGGCTCGTAGATCTCGTAGATGAGTCTGCCGCCGTCGCCAACCTGACCGCGCCCGAAGAGGTGGAGCGCATTGAGCCAGCGGTAGCGCTCGTCGCCTGCTTCAAACTCCATACCCACATAGACCGGGGCCTTCCCCATACCTGATGACCAATCCGCCCGCCCTTTATAGGCAAGGTAGATCGGTGCGCCATCGTCGGTCATGAGCGTCATCCGGATATCGAACGTGCCCACACCCTGCGCATCGATCGCCAGCCAATCGGCTGCGGCATGACCTACAAGGCTGGCGCTGAGCCGAGGACCCTCGATACGGGCCTCATTGATCTCTTGAACAATGCGGGTGCCCGCTGGGGTGGCTCCGAGCATGTAGAGGCCGTCAGAGGCGACGGTAAGGGTCAAGGTGGCAAAGGGTTTCAGTTCCATCCTGTGATCATTCCATGTGGCTGCCCGGAAGGAGCGGTTTCTCTGACCTAGGCCAGAGGCGACAAGCGTCGATTCGTTCTTGCGCCCACGGCGTGGGAGCGTGGAGGCCGACCGGAGCGGTCGAGGAGAGCAACTGATGGACGATTCGACCGAGAACACCACCTTCGCCGATCTGGCACTTCGACCTGAATTGGTCGAGGCATTGTCCAGCCTTGGCTACGAAGAACCGACCCCAATTCAGCGTGAATCCATTCCGCCGTTGATCGCCGGCCAAGATCTCCTAGGTCAGGCAGCAACAGGAACGGGCAAGACCGCAGCGTTCGCATTGCCGATGCTCCAGCATCTCGAAATCGACAATCGATCAAAGAACCCAACCGGTTTAATCCTCGTCCCCACCCGCGAACTCGCGATGCAGGTTTCTGAAGCTGTTCACAAATACGGGCGTGCCTTGGGCGCTCGAGTTCTACCTATCTACGGCGGACAACCGATCGGTCGGCAACTCCAAGCACTAAGCCGGGGCGTCGATGTCGTTGTCGCGACTCCTGGGCGCGCTGTCGACCACATCAAGCGGGGAACCATTCCACTCAAGAACATCGCAATGGTTGTGCTCGACGAGGCCGACGAAATGCTCGACATGGGATTCGCTGAAGATCTCGATGCCATCCTTGGCGCGCTGCCCACTGAGCGTCAGACCATTCTGTTCTCCGCAACCATGCCCAAACGAATCGAATCACTGGCACGACGACACCTCTCCAACCCCACGACTATTCGCATTGAGGCACCAGTTGTTGCGAAGGGTGATGTACCGAAAGTTCGTCAACTCGCGTTCATGGTGCCACGGTCGCATAAGCCCGCTGCACTTGGTCGCATTCTTGATGTCGAAGCCCCTGCGGCAGCAATCGTCTTTTGCCGCACTCGCGTTGAGGTTGACCAACTCACAGAGACTCTGAATGGACGCGGCTATCGCGCCGAGGCGCTTCATGGCGGAATGAATCAAGAGGGACGTGATCGAGTCATGGCTCGCGTCCGCAGCGGCAACGCGGATCTCCTTATAGCAACCGACGTTGCGGCTCGCGGCCTCGATATCGACCTACTGACACATGTCGTGAACTACGACGTGCCTTCTGCGCCTGAGTCCTACGTCCACCGTATTGGGCGCGTTGGCCGAGCGGGACGTGAAGGGGTTGCCATCACACTCGCTGAACCACGCGAGCATCGCCTACTCGAAAATATTCAGCGCGTGACTGGTGACAAGATTGCGATCGAGAAGGTTCCGACGATTTCCGATCTTCGCAATCGACGCATGGAACTCACACTCGGAACACTTCGCGAAACGCTGCTTGACGACGATCTCGATCGTTACCGGACGATCGTCGAATCGCTGACTGATGAGTTCGATTTGTTCGAAGTTGCACTCGCTGCGGTGAAACTCACCCACGAAGCGACAGCTGGGGCTGAAGACGAGGTTGAAATTCCAGAGGTTGAGGTGCGCCGCGCCAAGGATCGCAAGAACGACCGGGGCGACCGTGGTGACCGGGGCGACCGCGACAAAAAGGGAAAGAAAAATAAAGACCGCTCAATCGGTGTTGATTCAACCCGCTTGTACTTCCCCATCGGACGCTCAGCACAGGTGCGTCCGGGAGACCTCGTCGGTGCCATCACCGGCGAAACTGGCCTCGCCGGCAAACAAATTGGCTCCATCGAAATCGCGGACAAGTTCTCGCTCGTCGAGGTTCCGGAGCAATCAGCAGATGACATCATTCGGGCGATGAAGAAGACGACCATCAAGGGTCGCAAGGTTGTCCCGCGTCGAGAGCGTTTTCAGCGTTTCGAACGCTGATGATTTGAAAACTCAGGCCTCTACGCTTGCACCATGCCGGACGACGTCATCCTCCAAACCGTTCCCCTTGGCCTGCACTGGCCAACGATCGATCCGTTTCTCTTCTGTGCCCATCACGATGACCACTACCCCGCCGGGAATGCGCAGTTAGGTCCGGACGCTTCACTAGAGGGCCGCAACATCGGTTCAGACTTTGAGGGCATTGACGGATGGCGCATGTACCACGGGTCGGTCGTCCCCGGGTTTCCGCAGCACCCTCACCGTGGTTTCGAGACCATCACCTATGTCCGAGTGGGAATCTGCGATCACTCCGATTCCCTTGGAGCTATCGCCCGATTCGGTGAAGGTGATGTGCAGTGGCTCACCGCAGGTTCAGGCATCGTGCACTCCGAGATGATGCCGCTGCGAAATCAATCGCAACCAAATCCACTTGAACTTTTTCAGATCTGGTTGAACCTTCCCGCTGCCGACAAAATGTGCGATCCCTCGTTCACGATGCTCTGGACCGAACACGTTCCGAAAATTCGTCGCATCGATACCGATGGTCGCCTGGTTGAAGTTGTTGTCATCGCCGGCGCCTTCGGCGAAACCGGTCCTCTCACTCCTCCCTCGGATTCCTGGGCCTCAAAGGATTCCGCCGACGTCGCCGTTTGGCACCTCCATCTTGATCCAGGAACGTCACTAGAGCTCCCTCCCACACGATCGGCAGAGACCATTCGATCGCTCTATGTTTTCGATGGCGACGGCGTGCAGATCGGCGATACGCATTTGGGATGCGACACCGGTTCGGTGCTTCGCTCTACCGAATCCACACCGCTTCACTCCTCGGGCGGTGCTGATTGCCTCGTGCTTCAGGGTCGCCCAATTGGTGAGCCCGTTGTGCAGCAGGGTCCATTCGTGATGAATGACGAAGCGGGCCTGCGCCAGACGTTCATCGATTACCAACGCACAGGATTTGGCGGATGGCCATGGCCGGTCGATGGCCCCGTACATGCCGCAGACCGCAAGAGGTTTGCGGTGCATCCCGATGGTCGTGTCGAAGAACCGATCGAAGCCAACACCGCCCCTACGTGACCCGATAGCGTCAGCGACGCAGAATCCATCGCAGTTGTTCCGGGGGGATCAATGGCACACGAGACACGAAGCGATATCGACCTTCTTGATGGCGAGTGGTACGCGCGTCAGCCCTACGAGCAATGGGCGTGGATGCGCGACAACGCCCCGGTGTACTGGGACGAACCGAATCAGGTGTGGGGCATCACTCGGTACGAGGACGTGCTCGCAATTGAGAAAGACGCGAAGACCTTCTCGTCGATGCGATCACCGCGACCCCACGGCGACGCTCTTCCAATGATGATCTCCATGGATAACCCAGAGCACCAACGTCGACGTTCGCTGGTGAACAGGGGCTTCACGCCGAAGAGAGTGCAAGCACACGAGAAAACCATTCGAAAGATCTGCTCAAAACTCATTGACGACGTTTCGGCCAAGGGCGAATGCGATTTCGTATGGGATATCGCCGCCCCACTTCCCCTTCTTCTGATAGCCGACATGCTTGGCTTTGAGCCAGACGCCTACGACGACCTCTTGCGATGGTCCGACGACATGATTCGCGGAACAACCGGCACGCCAACACCCGAGGTGCAACTCGCAGCTCTTAACGCAGGCATTGAATTCCGCGAGTATCAGTTACGAGTCATTGCCGACCGTCGATCCCGTCCCCCTCAGGATGATCTCATCAGCACATTGGTGAACGCCGAGATCGATGGACACAAACTTGATGATGAATCGATCGTGAGCGAAACCTTGCTCATCCTCATCGGCGGCGACGAAACCAGTCGTCATGTCATCACCTGTGGAATGCTCGCACTGCTTGAGTTCCCCGACCAGCGAGCTCTGCTCTCTCAGCAGCCGGACCTGATCGAGACAGGCGTCGAAGAACTCTTACGTTGGGTCTCACCGATCAAGAACATGTCTCGAACAGTCACAGCGCCGGTCAACCTCCACGGGGAACACCTCCGAGAGGGTGACCAAGTGATGCTGTTCTATCCATCAGCAAACCGTGATTCTCGTGTTTTCGAGAACCCGGACCAACTCGATGTGCGGCGCTCTCCCAACCCTCACCTTGCGTTTGGCTTTGGGCCGCACTTCTGCCTGGGCGCATCACTTGCCCGACTTGAGTTGAAGGTCATGTTCGAAGAATTACTGCGTCGGCTCCCTGATATTCAACTTGCATCATCAGAACCGCTTGAGTTCCGAGCATCGAACTTCATCAGCGGACCAGAATCAATGCCCGTCCGATTCACTTCCTCGAACTGAGAGGCGTATCACATGAGTTTCCATCCCGATGAAGTACGCGCCGCGTACGACAACTTTGTTGCAGTCGGCGACAGTGGCGACTGGAATGCATGGGCAGATCTTCACACTGTCGATGGACTATGGGTTGAGCATCACCTCGGAACCTTCCGAGGCCGCGAAGAGATCCGAAAGGCAATCGTCGATGTGATGGCCCAGGCTCCATCAACGATGGAATTCCCGATCGAGTGGGTCGTTATCGACGGCAACCGTGTTGTGTACTACCCGTGGCAGGTCCTCCCCCACCCGGCAGGTGGCGAGCCATTCCGCTTCAGCTGCATCACGATCCTTGAATATGCAGGAGATGGCCAGTTCTCTTACCAAGAGGACGTCTATAACCCCACTGAAGGCGAACGCGTCTTTGGTCAGTGGATAGCCGCCGGTGGCCGCCTCCCGGGGCAGGGTTAATCGTTAACGACTGAGCGTGACACCGGCGGCACTTGCTGCCTGTCCGTACCAGTCCGCAAGTGAATCCACTGTCTCGTGAGCATTGAGTCCGCTGGGATTCGGAAGAATCCAGAGCTCGGAGCCTTCGAACATCTCTTCGGCGCGTCCAATCACAACCTTCGCGTTCCCGAACGCTTGCCTATAGGCCGTGACGCCGAGAATGGCCACCACTTTTGGCTTCCTCATGCGGACTAGTTCGCGAAGCAAGTTGCCGCCATCGAGAAGTTGTTGTTTCGACAATTCGTCGGCCCTGGCAGTGGCTATCGGGCAGATGTTTGAGATTCCGATTCCCTTGCGCTCGAATTCAGTACGAACATCGGGTGGCAGTCCACACGATGCATCAACATCAGTAGTGGTGATGCCTGAGCGATACAACGCCGGCCAAAACCTATTGCCGGGACGAGCAAAATGGGCATTCACCGCTGCGGTCCACAGTCCCGGGTTGATACCAACGAACAGAAGACTGATCTTCTTGGGAAGAACATCATCAACCGTGTGCCCGTGAAACGACGCCAACTCCTGCTTCGTCGGTCGGCGACCTTCTATGAACTCGTGCCGCTTCGTCACAGCTTTCAGATCGCTGCAATGTCTGTCGGCGAGAGCTTTCGATTTTCGATGTCGAGAAAGCCATCACTCGAGGTGTAGGTATCTTCGCCGGTGAACAACCCGTCGTCTCCGATAGGCCACAACACACACATTCGCGCTTCGTAGAGATAGTGCGCATCGACATCGTCGACAGGTACTCCGCGTGCGGCGAGAGTTGCACCCGGATACGCCATACGCATTGTTCCCTCGGTCACGATGCAATGCCGGTCGACTACCAGCCATTCGGTATCCAGCTGCAATTTCTCAGCGCCCGAAGCAGCGAAATCCTCATAGAACTTTTGCACTGTTGACTTTCCAATGAGATCTCCGCCGCCGTTTGGGATCGAATGCATGTGGTAGTGCGCATGCTCTGAAACTGTCGCCATGAGCTTTTCCATGTCGAGGGATGCTTCGGCCTGTTGATGTTGCAACAGCAATTCGAGATTGCGACGCAAAACCGGGTCGGATTCGACCTTGAGACGCTCTTCTACCTTTTCCCACGTGACTCGTTGATCGATAACCATGTCCCCTCCTGCGGATTGTCTGCTCTCAGTTGTAGCCGAATCGCACAACTACATCCCGAGTTTGTCGACACGAACCGGCACGCCTGAGGCTCGAGGCATTGCCGTCAGTGGGTCGACATCGACGCGAGAACTGGTCAGGGTTCCCGTGAGCGAGCCCGGGTGTCCATGAGTTACAGAAACAACCCCAGGGCGGAGGGTCTCATCGATCCCTGCAGTCGCCACCAGCGAGCCGTGATCAGTCGTCAGTGCCACCCAGTCGCCGTTGACAATCCCCCGGTCCGATGCATCGTCGGGATGAAGGACAACCACTGGTTCGTCGCCCGAACCCGCGAATCGGACAGAGTTGCTCCATGCCGATTCCCGGCGAGGTACGAGCAGGAGACCAACCTCAGGACCCTTGTGTAGCGCCAGACGCTCGACAAAGGCCTCAGGTGCGATTCGCCAACGACTGTCGACAAGCATTCGCTCCCGTACCCAGCCGTAGGTCGGCGGCAGATCAACACCGCGGGAACCAGCGCTGATCACATCGGATGCATCGAGTGGGCCGTGTCCAAGCAGCCCAGCCAGAATTCCCTCGTCGGAAAGGGCATCGAGAGGAGCGGCGCCGAACATCGGCCGCTCAGACCTTGCCGCAAGCGACCCAAGAATCCACCATACGGGGCGCCGGTCCGCGTCGGGCTCAACGACTGGTGCCGTGAACTGCATTCCAGAACGAAATGCCACCTGTTCGGCCAAGGTGAGATCGGCGCGCTCAAGTTGCCCGGCGGCCGGGAGTACATGGGTGGCCAGATCGCACAGTTCTGTATCGGCCACATCGATAACGACGAGTGCATCGAGTAACGCCGCAGCTTGACGAAAGCGATCCGGTTCAGGAAATGCAGAAAGCGGGTTGCCTCCAGTCACGACCAGGACCTTGAGTCGTCCAGCTTCGATTTCGTCGACCATCGCAGCAACGGGCAATTGCCCAGCGATCCGGACCAGCTCAGGGCGCGAGGTCGGACCATCGAGGGCGGGAGTGCCCGGACGAACTGGGGCCAACCGATTGACAACCCCTTCGTTGAAGCGCATCCCGCCGACGACATCAAGGGAGTTCGTCATCACCAAGAGGACCCAACGGAGCCACTCGACAAGGATGCCGTCGATTGCCATGGTGGTACCGGTGCCGCAGAACATCGCAACGCGACCAAAGTTTGACCGCAGTTGCGCAACAAGTTCATCAATCAGTTCGCGGCTGCATCCTGTGGCAATTTCAGCGGCATCGAGCGAAAACGGACGTACTGCCTGAGCGAGTCGATCAACGTCACTGTCATGACACGTCGCTGCGAGAGAATCGCGACACCGCTCATCGTCGAAAAGTTCACGCACGAGTGCAGCGAGCAGGATGACATCTGATCCTGGTCGGACTTGTAGATGATTGTCGGAGAGGGCTGCCGATTCAGTTCTTCGGGGATCGATTGTCCAAACCTGCCCACCAAGCGCCTGATTCTCGCGGAGTCGACGCACAGGATCGGCCAACGTGGTTCCGTAACCATGAGACACCACGGGATTCGTTGCTAGCAGAATCAGTAATCGCGAATGCTGCGGTTCCCACACTGGATTAAGCATCGGATGACCAGCCACTGCTTCGGCAGCAACAAGTACAGGAGCGTTGTCGACTGTGGCCGCCGTGTAAAACGATGTGCTGCCCACTGAGGCCATCCACATTCCGCAAGCAACCTGACCAGCGGAGTCGTAGGCAAGTCCTGTGGCGAGATAGAGACCTATCGAGTCTGCTCCGTCAATACTTTTACTCTCGTCAATGATGGTCGCGAGATCGTCAAGGACTTCATCCCATCCGACAGTTGTACCGCGAAGCCGAGGATGATCGAGCCGATTAGGAGAATGGTGCCATCGCGGAAGCGCTCTGCCCTTTTCGCATGTGTACCCGCGCGATATCGGGTGCTCGGCATCGCCGCGCACCTTCACGACTTGACCTTCATCGACGGAGACGACGATGCCGCAGGCTGCAGCACAAATTCGGCAGAAGGAAAGAAGTTCAGACACTGAGGAGAATCAACGCTCGTCGAGAATCGATGGATCAGCGCGGAGTTCTAACCGAGCCATTGCTTCCCAAAATCCGATAAAGCCATTTCCATCGCTCTGCCGACCGCGTTCGAGCCACCATTCAGGAACTGCTGATTCCGTTCGGCCACCAGCCGCGCGGATATGCCACGCCCGTTGACAGCGCTGCTCGAGTGCCACTGCGCGCTGGTGAACTGCGCGAATCGTTGAACCGAGAACAAACACGCCATGTCCAGCGAGGAGCGCGAGGTTTGCATCGCCCATTGCAACAACGGCGTCGTGGGCAGCAGTTGAGTTATCGACACCACCACCGTATTCATCGATGACGATGAGGTCGCCACCTCCGCCGAGGCCAGAACTCTGGTCGTAGACGGGAGGAACCTCTCCCATGTCTGCCCATACCGTTCCGTAAAGCGGATGACTGTGCATCGCCACGCCGACATCTTCTCGGAGCTTATGAAGTTCGAGATGCAACGGGATACCCAAAGGGGCAGGCCACTCCCCCTCGATGACTTTTCCGTCGAGGTCGATCCTGATGAGTTGCGAGGGACGGAGTTCGTCCCAGGTTATGAACCACGGATTGCAGAGCAAGGTGCCATCGCCAAGATTCACCGTGATGTGGCCGGCCAAATGGTCGGCATATCCCTCTCGCCATAGTGCTCTCGCCAACAGCACAAACTCTTGGCGAAGCGTCAATTCTGGAAGCAGTTGATCCGGTGTTGGCGTGAAACCCATAGTGATCCCCCATAGAGAACTCCGTCTCTGCCCGAGAGCAGGAGGCCGAGTCAGATGCAGTCCCCCGACACTAGAGTCCGCCCATGCGATTTACAGGGAAACGAATCTTTGTCACAGGCGCAGCCGCTGGAATCGGCGAAGCCACCGTCAAACTTTTCCGCAAGGAAGGCGCCCAGGTCGTGGGGGTGGACGTTGCCGAGGCTGAGGGAGTTGGCTACTGCGACGTCTCCAATCCTGAATCGGTGACCGCTGCCATGGACGCTGCCATCGCAGAACTTGGGGGTCTTGATGTCCTCGCCAACGTGGCGGGCGTCAACTGGTTTTCCAAAATCGATGACATCACCCTCGACCTCTGGAACCGTCACCTCGCGGTGAACCTCACCGGTCCGATGCTTGTCACCCAGGCTGCACTTCCTTACCTGCGAGCCTCGACCGGCAATATCGTGACGGTCGGTTCCATCTCGGGCCTTCAGGGACAGCCCTACAACTCGTCGTATTGTGCGTCGAAGGCCGGACTCATCATGTTTATGAAGGCACTTGCCGTTGAACTTGCTGCCGACGGAATCAGAGTGAATCTTGTGTGCCCGGGCGGAGTCGATTCCGCAATGTCCACCAACGCCCTTTCGAATATCAAGGGCGATATCGACTTCAGCCACTTCCCCAAAATGATGGGTGTGCTTCCCGGCATGATGGCACCGGTGAAGATCGCTGAAGCGCTTGCCCACCTTGCATCAGATGCCGCAAGCACCACAACAGGAGCATCCCTCGTCGTTGACAACGGGACGCTGTGGTCATGAACACATCTTCCGAGGTCGACCAGATTCACCAATTAAAGGCGCGCTATTTCCGTCTAATGGACACAAAGCAGTGGGATCTGCTTCGTGACGTCTTTACGGTCGATGCTCGGATCGATACAACTGAAGACAGTGGCACCGTTATCGACGGCGTCGACGACTACCTGCCGTTCCTGATTTCCCAAATCGGCGATGTCATTACCGTTCACCACGGCCACATGCCAGAGATCGCATTCGTCGATGACGATCACGCAACCGGTATCTGGGCGATGGAAGACGAACTGTGGTGGCCCGAAGGCCAACCCATCAAATATCTGCACGGATACGGCTACTACCACGAGACCTATATCCGAACCGCTGACGGGTGGAGGATCAGTTCACTGAGGTTGACGCGGCTTCATCGAATTTTTGAATTCGCCGACTAACTCACGACCAACGCAGTAGCGGCTAGTCGAGCAACTTGGCTTTTGCAGCCGTGTATTCCGCATCTGTGAGTGCTCCAGATGCATGCATGTCTCCCAGTTTCTGAAGTTGGGCGACATGATCACTTGCATCGTCGCTAGTGAACCGAGACGCGATATTGGTCCATGTCTTTGCGACGGAATTTTTCATGCTGTCAACATCGACATCGAGTTGCACGTCCGGGAACTCAGCAAGTGAATGACTGCGGAGGTATTCAAGGCCGAGGGCCACGACTACTCCGATAATGATCACTGACCACCAAAGCCGCAGCGCTGGGGATGGCACGATGAGCAGCACAAGAAGGTACAGAACTGCAGCACCCACCCAAAACACGGTTCGGTCTGCGTTGAGTACTGGGGCAGCAGTTCGGCGAGCCCACGTGGCGATGCGGTTCGGGCCGATGATAAGCATTCCCGCAACGATGATTGCACCCCAGGTAATCAGCAACCACGCTGTGTCGAAAAGCAACTCCGACAAGATCCCGAAAATGATCTTTCCAGCAACGCTGTACTGGGGGTCGGTAATGATCGAATCGATGTAGTTGCCGGTAAGCCTGCGCATGGTCGTGAGCAGTAAACCAACAACGATGATCGACCATCCAACGTTGCGCAACGTGAGACGGCGACGACCGCGAGCAAGCCATACAGCCAATGCGTACAAAGCAACGATGAGGACAAAGAGGATTGGGCCCAAAATGTTGACGATCTTGACCGCGTTCTGAATGGAGGCCAGTGAGCTCGATTCAAAGATCGTGATTTGACCAACATCAGCCGGAAGCTTGTCCATCACCGTGGCGGGGATTCCGAGATCGGTTCCGACGATTCGAACGATTTCACCTATATCGAGTGTGACCTGGCCGTCTTTCGTGGACCCCACTCTTGTTTTGTCCTCGAGAACATTGACGAGGGCCTGATGGGCCTTCTCGTTGACTGTGTGCCAGATCTTCAGCACCTGGTCGGATGACAAGATCTTCTCGACAGCCGTTGCGGCCGGAGTGCGGATTCCGGCAGCCAATGGACCGGCCACTCCCTTCCAACCTTCGGGGAGTTTGTCCGATAGTTCTCGCTGAACGTCAACGTTCGAATAGATCTGATCGACGATGTAGGTAGATAAAGCCGCCTGCACCTTGGGTTCAGCGAGAATCTTGTCGCTGGCAGCTACCCATTTCGGTGTGCTTAGGATCTGGCGCTTCACCCAAACGTCTGCGGCGGTACCAAAGAGCAGAACCGATGCCAGCAGAATCAACAAGAAGATCCCGATACGCCGCCGGCGTCCTGAATGGATCGATGGAGAAACTGTCTCGTCAGTTTCTGAATCAGAAGTCGTCGAAGTCATGACAGAGAGTCTGCCCCGAAGAAGGTTCGTTTTCAGGGATTCTCAGAACGGGCCTCAGCCTGTTTCGGGGGTGAACTCAATCTCCACCCGGTCGTACGCACGGGTGAAGGTGGCCCCGAGAATCTTCGGCTCTGCGCCGGGCGCGAGCCTCCAGTCTGGAATACGCCGCAACAACTCTTCGAACATCACCCGAATTTCGATTCTTGCGAGCGATGACCCAAGGCAGAAATGCGTGCCGAAGCCAAACGCCACGTGATGATTATGCGATCGATTCACATCGAAATTGTCTGGATCTGCAAATACTGACTCATCACGGTTCGCCGAGGCGTACATCAACAGGAGCTGATCGCCCCTCTTGATGTTCTTTCCCCGAAACACCAAGTCTTTTGTTGCCGTGCGACGCATATTGAGAATTGGCGTCACCCAGCGGATGAATTCCTCAACTGCGGTCTGCCCGAGAACGATCGGATCCTCTATCAAAATGGAACGTTGGTCAGGACGTAGCGCTAGTTCGCGAATGACAGCCCCAATCACTGTCCGAGTCGTTTCCGCTCCCCCGTCGAGAAGCAGCAAGCATTCAGAGATGATTTCTGCATCGGTCCAGAGTCGACCGTCCACTTCTGTCGTCGCCCAGATCGAAATGAGATCTTCCTGCGGAGAGGCACGACGGGCGTTGATCAACTCAATCGTGGCGCCAGAGAATTCCATGATTGCATTCATCGAGAGTTCTGAAAAAGGGGCGGTCGAACCATCGGCTGGGTTCTGCCCCGATTCGTGCATGGTCACCTCTGACCACTCTCGAAGTTTCGGCCAAAGTTCACGGGGAAATCCGAGTTTGTCGCCAATTAATATTGCGGGAAGTGGCGATGCAAGCGACTCAATCGCTTCACAACTTCCCTTTGCAGCAACCTCGTCGATCAGTTCATTGACGATTGAGCGAATCTTTCCTTCGATCTGCTTAACCGCACGCGGGGTGAACTGTCGAGCGACCAGCATTCGCTGTTGCTGATGTTCTGGGTCGTCACGGTTGATCATCGACGTATCGTCACGTTGGTCAGTCGCTGGTCGAGAGCCGTCTTCAGAGGTGAAGTCCTGCCAGTTTTTTTCGACCTCAACGATGTCTTCGTATCGAGAGATTCCCCACAATTTATGAACGGGGTCCCAGTGGACCGGATCGTTCTCGCGCAGCCACCGGTACGCGGCCCAAGGATCCACGTAGAACTGTGGATCAAGAAGGTTGATGTACGGAGTTTCGGTGGCAGTCATACGCCCTCCCCATGGTCGTTTGCGTGCGTTCGCAATTCTTGCTCAGTCTGGCCAGCCACTGCGCCCGATTTCCGCAGTTGTCTGGCCCTGGCACTTGCCTGTCGGTGACTCAGCAACTTGACTTGGCTGCGCCGTGATCCGCTAAGCAGCACGTCTAGAGGGAACAATGACACGCACTTCTCAGGCCGAGACCGGTTCAACCGACGTCGTCGTTGTCGGCGCTGGTTTCGCGGGCCTCTATATGCATCACCGCCTGCGAGCGATGGGGCTGATGGCCGTCGGGATTGAGGCTGCAGGTGACGTTGGCGGGACGTGGTGGTGGAACAGGTACCCAGGCGCCAGATGCGATATCCGTTCGCTTGATTACTCCTATTCCTTCGACGCTGACCTCGAACAAGAGTGGAACTGGAGCGAGAAGTACGCCACGCAGCCCGAGATCCTCTCCTACGTCAACCACGTCAGCGATCGATTCGATCTCCGTCGCGATATTCGTTTTGAGACTCGCATGACCTCCGCACGCTGGAGCGACTCGGCCAATGAATGGACGGTTGAGACCGATCACGGCGACCAATGGACTGCTCGGTTTCTCGTCATGGCCGTTGGCGCACTCTCAGCAGCAAAAGAGCCTGAGATCGACGACATCGCGTCGTTCAATGGATCGATAGTTCACACTGCAAAATGGCCCCATGAAGGAGTTAACTTTGCGGACAAGCTCGTTGCCGTCATAGGAACTGGATCGTCGGGAATCCAGAGCATTCCGCTCATCGCACAACAAGCACGCCATCTCACCGTCTTCCAGCGCACGCCAAACTTTGCTGTTCCTGCCCAAAACGGCCCTCTTGATCCAGAGATGGTTGCGTCCCTTAAGCAGAGGTATCGCGAGCATCGCGCCGAGCAGCGCGTTTCGCACGGAGGTGTCGTCAGTCCATCGCCTGAACAATCAGCACACGAGGTTGCGCCCGATGAGCGCACGATGCGCTTCGATGCCATCTGGGAAGAAGGAATGCTTTTTGGATTCCTCGGAAGTTTCAACGATGTGATGATCGATCCCTCAGCCAACGCGATCGTTTCGGACTACCTCCGCGACCGAATTCGCTCCATCGTGTCTGATCCCGCAACTGCCGAACTGTTGTGCCCAACCTCTTACCCCGTAGGCGCGAAACGCCTCTGCCTTGACACGGGTTATTTCGAGACATTTAACCGGCCGAACGTGTCACTCGTTGATCTCCGATCCACCCCAATCACGCGACTCATTCCAAACGGCATTGAGACAACCGAGTCTCTTCATGAGTTCGATGTAATCGTCTTTGCCACCGGTTTCGACGCAATGACCGGGCCGCTTCTTGCTCCTGAGATCATCGGCAAGGACGGAGAAACACTTCGAGACGCATGGAGCGCAGGACCACGAACCTATCTGGGTCTCACATCCCATGGCTTTCCAAACATGTTCATGATCACTGCCCCAGGAAGTCCCTCGGTCATGACAAACATGCTCGTCAGCATCGAACAACACGTCGATTGGAGCTCCGAGGTCATCGCATGGATGGCCGAGCATGGAGTTCAACAAATTGAGCCCGATCTCGAAGCACAAGATGCGTGGGTCGATCATGTCAATGAGATCGCAAACTTCACGTTGTTCCCCAAGGGCAACTCTTGGTATTTGGGAGCAAACGTTCCGGGAAAGCCCCGCGTGTTTATGCCCTATATCGCCGGCGTCGGCCCCTATCGCGAGATCTGCGATGGGGTCGCCAGTGACAACTATCGAGGATTCACATTCCAATAAAGAGTTTGGCCACTAACGAGTTCGGCATCAGGTACCACTCGAAAGTTTTGCTTAGGGAATGCGACCGAATGACATGATCGGACCGTAGGTCCACCATCCATTCATCGGTGTAATCGCTACCCCACGGGCAGTGTGAAGGATCTGGTTTCCACCGATGTAGATGGCCACATGCTCCGAGCCACCAACGCCCCAGAACACGAGATCGCCTGGTTGCAACTGCGATTCCGAAATTCGGATGGTCGATTTGTACATCGCTCCGCTGTAGTGCTGCAGCGAAATACCCACCTGGAGGAACGCCCATCGGACGAACCCAGAACAATCGAAAACATCTGGACCTTCAGCAGCCCAAACATAACCAGCGCCCAACTTTGTGCGTCCTGCCGCGATGGCTCCGGCAGCCTCGGGCCGCACTTGCCCTGGATTCGGATTCGGCGCGGCGGTGGCACGACCACCAGAGGAACCTGCCGCTGCGGCACGGGCGGCTGCGGCTGCGGCAGCGATTCGCGCATTCTCCGCCTGAACGAGAACACGTAGTTCTCCCTGAACCCTCGCGTTGATCGCCGCTTGTTGGTTAGTGGCCTCGTCAGCAGCCTTCTTAAGTTGCTCAATCTCGGCAGCTTTCGCCGCCGAGGCATCCTCTGCAGCCTTTAGACGAATTCCATCTTCTTCGGCCTTTTGACGAGCAGCATTAAGTGCATCGACAAGATCCTGACGACTTCCAGAAAGTGACTGGAGATAGGAACGCTTCTGCACGCCCGTACTCGCATCGTTCGAGATGAGGGCATCGAACTCGGGGCTGTCATTGCCCGACTGATAGGCCGCAACTGCATACTGGCGAAGATCCTCACGGCGCTCGTCAGCCTCGGCTGCGGTTTGAGCAGCGAGTACCTTCGCAGCGTTTACCTTCTCTTGTGCCTGTTGGAGTTCGTAGTTCGCCTTTTCGTACTGGCCGTTAAGTTCTTGCTGGCGATCCTGAAGTTGCGCTAACTGCTCGCCAATCCGCGCCGCTTCGGCCTTCTTGTCCGAAAGAGGATCGGCGCTCGCTGGCCCAACGACGACGGCACCGAGAAGAAGAGCGACTGCAGCACCGAGAGAAAGGACACTGAGCCGCAGAGAACGAGAACGCTTCACGGATGACACCTTGTCACCCTTTGACACGCCCCGCGCGTACCTAGCAACGCTGGAAAAGCCGAGTTCCTCGGCAGGGATCGGGCCCCGGCGCTGGGGCGATGCTTCGCAATCCATGTTTCAGAATCTTTACAGACCACCCCAAACCCTGCAACGCGGACGCTTGATTCCCCACCCCATGGACCTCCCGTGCCCAGGATCGCCCCGCGTGATGCGATCCCGGCGATTCTCAACAATCGATTAACCCCGGTTTCGATGTGGCTCCGCACCCACGAATGATCGATCGCAGCCTCGCTACGATCCCATTGGGGATTTCGCCATAGGGGGCTTCACGATGCAGACGGTTCTGGACGGTCTCTGGTTTGGCGAGGGCCCTCGGTGGCACGCAGAGCGCTTGTGGTTCAGCGATATGCACGGCCATCGAGTCCTCTCGACCGATCTCGCCGGCGATGTCCGAACCGAGATCGAAATGACCGATGACGAGCCTTCAGGCCTCGGTTGGCTGCCCGACGGCCGCCTCCTCGTCGTTGCAATGGAATCGCAACAACTCCGTCGGGTCGAGCGCGACGGGACACTTGCCCTGCACGCTGACCTCTCTGTAATCGCACGAGGCTCTCTCAACGACATGATCGTTGCGTCGGACGGCACGGCATATGTCGGAGACATGGGGAGCCGCATCCACGAAGGCGGCGAGCGCCAACCTGGCCAAACCATTGCCGTTCGATCCGACGGTTCGTGGTTTGTCGCTGCAGAGGAATTGGAAGCACCAAACGGCCACGTCCTCACGCCCAACGAAGACGTCCTTCTCGTGGCCGAGAGCGCAGGTGCACGGTTGACCGCGTTCGATCGTCGACCCGATGGCACTCTCGCTAATCGTCGTGTCTACGCGGCGCTCCGCCCGTCTTCCGACGGACCGCCGTTCGCTCCTCCCGATGGGATCTGCCTCGACGCCGAAGGGGCTGTTTGGGTGGCTGATCCAATCGGGGCACGAGTCTTCCGAGTTCTGCCTGGTGGCCAAACCACCGATGAGCACCGATTCGACGGGTTGATACCGGTTGCATGTGTCTTGGGTGGCCCGGATCGACGAACGCTCTATGTCTGCGCAGCCGCCGATTGGAAACGCGACGAAGTCCTCAAAGTTCCAACTGGAGTGATCTTGGCCATCGATGTTGCAATCAGCGGAGTCGGACGGCCGTGACAAGCATTCCTTGTTTGCGCCAGGCCAACTGATTCCAGATGCGACCGTCGGACTCGACTGCGCCGATTACGCGTCGGGGCGAAGCAGAACTTCGTGAATCGTTCCATCGAGATCGGTGAATCCAAGTTCGCGTGCTAACGCTGCCGATGGGAATGCTCGGCCCGATCGATCCGCGAGGTCTCCGCATCCCAACAAGGCGACCACCGCGCGGCCAAGGAACCTCGGTGATTCGGCACCGGAAAGGTCAAAACGACCTTCGCCAGGGAGTTCAATAAACACGTCGTCACCGTCGGTCTGTGCGCCAAGGTCAAGAAGTTCAGTGCGAACCAAGCCGGGCCATAACGAAACGATCGAAACTCCAGTTCCAACAAGTTCGATCGCCATGTCCGAAGTCATTTTGTCGACTGCGGCTTTTCCAACTCCATACACAACGTTGTGCCCGTAGCTAACTGCACCAGACGACGAAACGTTAACAATCAGTCCGCTGTGGTTTTCCAGCATAAGAGGGGCGCCAAAAACGCTGGAGACGTAATGAGAACGCGTGCCGATGTCGATGACCTGATCCCACGCTTCAATCGGAAGTTCCCAGAATTTCTTGCCGAGCCAGGGAACTAAATCGGGAGCGGAATAGACGTTGTTCACCAGAACATCGAGTCGACCCTGTTCAGCTCGAACACGATCGAACACGGCCTTCACCTGCTCGTCGTCGTGGTGGTCGCATGCAACCGCAATGCCCTGGCCACCGAGTTCATCAATCTGCGCGGCCGTCTCGCCCACCGTGCCCGGAATTGGACCAGCCTCAACACTGCGGCCAGTGACGTAGACAGTGAATCCCGCCGCACCTAGTTCAAGAGCGATTCCCTTACCGATCCCGCGACTCGCTCCAGTCACAACAGCTACACGTTTCGCCATGACACTCTCCCCCTCGCAACAGACGACTCCATACCGCCTGATGTACTCCCCCCGGAATACTTGCTTTCCAAGTGTACAGATGGTCCCATCGACTAGCCATCAGCCATCGACTTTGCGGACATCTGCCGCGGCGTTCTGGCTACCCTCGTCCCATGAGTCAGCAGTCGAACATTCAACTCATCTCGCGCCAACAGCGCGATGAATCGATTGCCGTTACAAGCCGAGCGTTTTGGCCTGACCCGCTGTTTGGCCTTTTCGCTAAAAGCCCAGAACAAGAACTACGACTACTCCCGATCTTCCTCGGCGCACTCTTGCGTGACTGCTTCCACCATGGACAGGTCTGGGGAGCCATTGAAACTGAACGGGTTGTTGGTTCCGCTTCGTGGCTTCCGCCAGGAGCGACGCCACGATCAAGATCGCGAGAGATCAGGATCTACGCAGCATGCGCCCGTGCGCTTCTCAATGGGCGTAATCGCGTCACTGGTATAAAACTTCTCAGTGCCGTTGAAGATGCGCATCCTTCAGAACCACATTGGTATCTGGCCCTTCTCGGCGTCGATCCCGGCCTTCAGGGACACGGCTTCGGAAAAGCACTGCTTCAACCGGTGCTGACGAAATGCGACACAGCGATCGAACCTGCCTACCTCGAGACGCAGAAGCCCGAGAATCTGCCCTTCTACGAACGCTTTGGATTTCGAGTGCTCAAAGAGATCAGCGTTCCGGGAAGCCCTCCGGTATGGCTTATGTGGCGTGATCCCGACCCAACGAGACTCGAGCGCTGACGAGCAACTTCACTGCTCGCACGGCCCGTGAGAGGATCAAGCGGTGGATGTTCAGACGTTTTGCCGAGTATGCAACGCCATGTGCGGACTTGTCGTAACGGTTGAGAACGACGCAATTATGAAAATCCGCGGCGATGAGTCACATGCACTTTCTCGCGGGTACACATGCCCAAAAGGCAGGGCACTCGGGGTGGTTCACCACGACGGGCAACGACTGAACAAGCCATTCGTCCGAGAGGACACAACGCTTGAAGAAACGATCTGGCCCTCAGCACTCGACGATATTGCTGATCGCATCGCAACGACTCTCAAT
Organism: Actinomycetota bacterium; assembly: GCA_005787345.1. Lineage (GTDB taxonomy): Bacteria > Actinomycetota > Acidimicrobiia > Acidimicrobiales > Acidimicrobilacustridaceae > Acidimicrobilacustris. Next base: position 39,262 of record SYBH01000008.1, on the reverse strand, counting down.
GAGCACGGCCCAGAATCCGTCGCCATGTACCTCGCCAGCGGTTCAGCTTTCGACACCGCCGGCCGGCGCGCTGCAGACCGATTCCTCACACTTCTCGGATCGCATCAGAAGTACACCGCAACAACGATCGACACCCCGAGCAAACCCCTTGTGGCCGAGATCATCGGCGGTTGGTCCGGCCTCACCCCCATTTGGGATCACGAATCATCAAAACTGTTACTGCTGTTTGGCAGTAATCCCGTTGTCTCTCATGGTCATTCGAACGCGATTCCCGATCCGGTTCGCCGATTCCGTGAGTTTCAAAGCAGCGGAGGTTCAATTTGGGTCGTCGATCCGAGGAAGACCGAAACTGCGTCACTCGCGAACTATCACCTTCAATTGCGGCCGGGGACAGATTGGCTCGTTCTTGGGTGGCTTGTACGTCGTCTCTTGAGCATCCATCCATCAGCATCGACCCTGGGCGAGCGAACCACTGGTGTCGATGATCTGGTTCGCTACGTTGCCGGGTTCGACGATGACATTGTCGCGACGTGCTGCCAGCTCACTTTGGAGACACTTGAGGCGCTACTTGAGGCAATCATGAGCACGGGCCGAGTGAGCGCGCTCACGGGAACCGGCGTCTCGATGTCGGCAACCGCGAATGTCACCGAGTACTTACTTTGGGCGCTTCACATCGTCACTGACTCCTACGACCGCCCGGGTGGAATGTGGTTTAACCCGGGCTATCTCCTCCAACTCGATACTCGATCTCTGCCCACCACAGATGGATCGCCAGAAGCCGGACCTAAAAGTCGCCCACATCTCCCCCGCCGCTTTGGCGAGTACCCGTGTTCGGCCCTCATTCCTGAAATTGAGGCGGGAAACATCACGACACTCATCGTCGTAGGCGGTAATCCAGTCACGGCCCTTCCTGACAGCACTCGTACTGTCAAAGCACTTCGATCGCTCAGCACTCTCGTTGTCATCGACATCTTTCCAACCGAGACAACCGAGCTCGCGAGTCACGTTCTTCCAGCAGTCGACCAACTCGAACGCGCTGACCTGACTTGGCTCCTTGACTCGTTTCAACTCGCGGTCGCATCGCAGGTCACCGACGCTGTTGTCCCAGCCGTCGCTGAACGAAAACCAGTGTGGTGGATGTTTGCCAATCTCGCGAACCGACTCGGACTTGCATTGCTCCCCAGCGGAACAACCGCCGATACGACGAACGATCGTGCGCTGTTTCAATCACTCATTGATCGAAGCCGTGAACCAGGGGCCCTTGAGCGCGCTTCGACGCTTACGGTGCACTCTGGAGCGGTCTACGGATGGGTCGGCGCGAATGTCCTTCCGGAAGGAAAATGGCGCTTGGCTGCTCCTTCTATCGAGGAACAGCTATCTCTCCACTTGGCGGACGCAAGATCGCCAGCGACCGAGGCAATGCGACTTCTTCCAAGCCGTCAACTTCGACTCATGAACTCTCAGTTCCGCGAGATCGCTGCTCCTGGAGGAACAGTCGACGAGATTGTGCTGCATGCGTCGCCAAAAAACGTACTCTCGCTCGGATCACCGGAATTTGCCACGATACAAAATGCGAATGGTTCAGTAACCGCTCGACTTGTTTCCGACCCGAATCTTCGAGACGAATGCGTGACACTCACTCATGGGAGTCGCGACGCAAACGTTTGTGCATTGACCAGCACCGATGCGGATATCGATCCGCTCTCGGGGATGGTTTTGCAGTCCGGTTTTGAAATCAACCTGCGCGCCGCGGAGTAAGACTCAACTCTTCGCTGCGGATGCAACACCAGAAATGATGCTGTTCCACTGGGCCAAATCACGTTCATCGGCAAGACGACCCGTGCGCGTGACGACATCGACATCGGGCGAAAGGGCACGAAGCGCTCCGGCCGTTGCTTGGTCTTTTGGAATGTGCTTGAACGGATCGAAGTTGTAGTGCTTCATCGCGTTCTCATACGAAACCTTGTTGATCGTCGCGTCATCGAAGCCTTCGAGTGTCTTAAGGAGTTCCTCGGGGGCGTTCGGCCATGTGCCATCCGAGTGTGGGTAATCCGATTCCCAACAAACATTGTCGATATTGAAATGGCTAAACAGTTGTGGCCCGACTGTTTCCTTAATGAAACACACGAGAATGTGATCATTGAAAATCTGCGTGGGTGAGCCAGTTTTCGAGAAGTCGTGGTTGATCCAGCCGCCATGGCGATCATTGACATGTTCTGCACGCCAGAGGAAATACGGAATCCATCCGATATCGCCTTCAGTAAGCGAGAACTTCAGCGTGGGGAATCGTTCCCAGAAGGTCGCCCAGATGAGGTCGACAAGCGTGTAGACGGTTCCGGCCGACGACAGGGTCATCGCGACACCGGCGGGTGCGTCAACTGACGTAGCCGCGCTCTTCGAAGAAGAACCCAGATGACAACAGATCACGGTGTCGGTGTCGACACACGCAGCGAACAACGGGTCCCAAGCTCCGGAGTGAATCGAGGGCATGTTCAACGCGGCGGGGTTCTCAGAGAACGTCACGGCATGACAACCCTTGGATGCAAGTCGACGTACTTCAGCGGCAGCTTCTTCCACGTCCCACAACGGGAGAATGCCGCAAGGAATGAACCGACCTGGATGGGCGGCACACCATTCATCGATGTGCCAATCGTTGTAGGCCTTGATCATGATTTCGTTGATCGCTCGATCCGGTCCGAGATTCAGAACCTGACCTGAGAAGCCCGTCCAGTTTGGAAAATTCAATCCAGCAAGTTGACCACCGGCATTCATGTCGCGAACTCGTTCGTTGACATCCCAGCAGCCCGGACGCATCTGGTCATAACGAGAAGCATCCACATTGAAATACTCACGGGGTTTCCCGGCCACAGCATTGAGACCAAGGTTGCGGCCCTTGATGTCGCCGTACCACCACTGTTCGATTCCGTTCTCGTCGGTGAGAACCCGAGGTGCAAACTCTTTGTACTTCGCGGGCACATGCGCATCGAACATGTTGGCCGGCTCAGCTATGTGGTCATCGACACTGATCAGGATCAGATCGTCAGCATTCATCAGATTCCCCCTCGATGGACCAAGGCTCTCGCCCCGATTCGCTCAGCCTAGGCCCAGCGACGCATGTCTGAAGGGCCAGAGGTCCCGTGGGAATCCTCTGGCCCTTTGGTCGTGCATGTGCAGTGGACGGTGGGGATCAGTGCCCCGGGCGCGGTCCTTCGGATTGGATGATCTCGATGAGATAGCCGTCGGGGTCGGAGATGAAGCCCACGATGACTGGCCAGCGCTCAAGTCGCTCTGGCTTCATATGCGACTCATATCCGGCGGCAACAGCCTTTTCCCAGGTGCCCACGGCGTCGTCAACGTAAATGTAGATCTTCCAGAGGGCACGGCCATGGTCAATCGGCTGTGGCGTCATCGTGGGGTTGAACTTGGCAAGCTGCAGTCGACCGCCATGTTCGCCTTCGGCTCCGGCGAGGTGGACCTCGTTCACATTCGGGATCTCTGTGCGACCGTGCTCAACGAGACCCATGATCTCGGTATAAAAGCGCACCGACTCTTCGAGATCATTTACGGCAATACAGAACTGACCAACTGTTGAACCCATGGCTCCCCCTTGGAATACGGAATGTGGTTGGCAACGTAGCGGAATCGGAGTCACCCTGCCCGCAAGAGGTGACGCGACCGGGATGAGTCGGGGTACAGGAGTGTTTCAATGTGACACGCTTGGTTCGAGTTGGCAGCCGTAGGCGATCGCCCATTGATCGAAGCAAACGCCGGCCGGGACAACTGGGGGAACATTGTCAAACGAAGCACGTTCAGACGCTGAGAGGTACGCACGCGGTGCCGAGAAGTACCGAGAGGTCTATGGGCCGAACCTACCTCTCGCCGAACACGGATCGTCGGAGTTCTTCGATCTCATGATCGGACATCTCTTCGGAGAGGTGTGGACCGGCGAGGCACTTGATGTGCCAACTCGACGGTTGTTGGTAATGGGAGTGCTGGCCGCTCAGCATGAATTCGACACTCTCGGGATTCAGTTCTCGAACGCACTGCGAACTGGCGAACTGACTACCGAACAAGTGCGTGAAGTCGTCATCCAACTCATTCCCTATGTCGGCTACCCAAGCAGCGGGTCACTCTTTCGTGTTTCCGAATCTGCGATTTCGAAGTTCGAGGAGAGCAAATGACTTCCGTTGCGATGATCGGTCTAGGTCGCATGGGCGGGCCGATGGCGATCAACGTGATCAACGCTGGATTCGAAGTTTCGGTGTTTGATGTTTCTCATGAGGCCACATCAAGCTTTTCCACCCTCAATGCTCGAATAGCGGCCTCCCCATCTGACGCCGCACTCGGCGCCGATGTGGTCTGCATCGTGGTATTCAACGACGAACAAACAACCGAGGTACTAGCCGGCAGGGATGGGGTACTCCATTCACTGCAACCTGGATCAGTCATCGCAATTCATTCGACAATTGCTCCCGAGACGCTTCGTTCCCTCACATTGACAGCGTCTGCGACCGGCGTACATGTGATTGATGCCGGAATCAGCGGCGGAGAACCAGGTGCTGCGGCCGGAACATTGCTCACAATGGTCGGAGGAGAAACCGAAGCTGTCAGACTTGCCATGCCAACGCTTGAGGCCTTCTCAAAGGAGGTCATCCATGCCGGTGACCTCGGAACAGGACTCGCCCTAAAACTTGCGAGGAACGCCACCGGCTACATCTGCATGTCCGCAATTCATGAAGCGATGCAGATCGCATCGGCATCTGGGGTCCCTCTTGATGTACTGCAGCACACCATCTCCGAAACGGGCGTCTTCGAACAGGCACTCTCGCCATTTCTTCTTGGGGGACCATCACCCCTTTCCGATACCGATACCGGTTCCATGCGGGAGCTTCTCACCCATCTCTGTGCACTGGCAGAGAAAGATCTTGATCAAGCTCTGGCGCTTGCCGAAGAATTGGCTGAGGACGTTCCCGTCACCCGAGCGACTCGGCTCTCGTTCCGTCACGTCGCCCGACTCTAGAAATCCTGCCCTAAAGGTTCACGCCTCACATTCGCCCCGACGACCGATGATCGAGAACCCAAACCCTTGCGAGCAGAACTAAGGTTCCCATCTGTTCAAAGGGGGAACAATGAAGGAACTCAAAGGCAAGGTTGCAGTCATCACTGGTGGCGCCGGCGGTATCGGCAAGGCCATGGGCGAGCGGTTCTTGGCCGAGGGCATGAAGGTCGTTCTTTCCGACCTCAAGTCCGAGCAACTCGAAGGCGCAGTCAACGAACTTGGCGGTGACGGTCGCGAGGTGATTGGCGTAACTGCCGATGTTTCGAGTCTTGACTCGGTTGAGGCATTACGTGACGCGACCCTCGAGCGATTCGGGAAGGTCCACGTGGTCTGCAACAACGCCGGTGTGGCTTCAGGTGCTCACGGTCGACTGTGGGAACACGAGATAAACGACTGGCGTTTCGCTCTTAGCGTTCACCTTTACGGAGTCATTAACGGCATTAACGCTTTCGTGCCGACGTTGCTGGCACAGGACGAAGAAGCCCACATCGTCAACACGTCTTCAAACAACGGTGGCTTCTCGCCCATCGCCATGTCTCCGACCTACGCAACATGTAAGGCAGCGGTCGTCACACTGAGTGAATGTCTTTACGGACAACTCAATGAGGTCAACCAAAAAATCGGGGTTTCCGTTCTCTTCCCCACTGGCAAGACCAAGGGAGTTCTGAACACCGGTATTTGGGCAGCTGCAGAGCGTCCCGCTGGCTATGAAGCTGATCAGCCCATCGACCACACGCACAAAATGGCCGGATGGATTGAGTCAATGGAAGCCGCAGGTACGCCAGTAGCCGTAACCCCACTTTCAGAAGTCGCTGAGCAGGTCGTCGAAGGCCTTTATGCCAATCGCTTCTGGATGGTTGAAGAGGGCCGCTTCGAAGATGCCGTCAACGAGCGCACCCAAATCATCCTCAATCGCGCCGCACCGCTGTACCAACGGTAAGCGTTCATGACCGAATTGATTCTTGACTCATTGCAACGCCGAATGGCGGCAATGCATTCGCTCTATTACCAAGCCGTCGGTTCGATGGACCTTGAGCATGTCAATCACTTTGAACGCGAGAAGGTTCTTCCAATTGCGTTTTCGCTCTTCCACTACACGAACCAAGAAGACGCGAACTTCATGTTCATCACCGGACAGATGCCAATCTGGAGCGATGAATGGCAATCACGAGTCCAGATGGCGATCAACGACCACGGCAAAGAACGAACTGTGGACGAAATGGTCCATCAGCGCATCGGTGATTTCGAGGCCTTCAAGGAGTATCAACGCGCAGTCTTTGATCGCACCGAGGCATACCTCGCCACGATGGACGCCGCTGATTTCACTCGACTGATCATTGGGCGACCGTTCCCGCCACAGGTTGCCTCCACCTACAGCGCTCGCGTGGCCGGACCCGAAGGCATCACGGTCCTCGATGGCTTCGAGTGTTGGCTCTACCAGCACGGACTTCGCCATATGGGCGAAATCGAACTTGCCCGAGGTCTTGTCGGCCTCGGCGGAATGACCAGCTGAAACTCGAACAAACTAAAGAGCGACTGTCCTTGGAAGGTCGGAGTTTCGAATCTCATCGACCCACGGGTACTGCATCGGATTGATCCGGTCGTAAGGGGCGTCGACAAGCAGCTGTGTCGCCGAATCGACCGGCTCAGCCTCACGCATCTGCGTTGCTGCCGCTGCAGCATTACCTTCCACAAAGACGATGTCCATCTCGAGCCCATCACGAAGACGAGAACTCAGACTCCAGACGCCGTGAACGAAATCCAAATCAACAAGGCGCGCAGCCCGCGCAAGAGAGGCATCGTGGCCACCGCGTCGTTGACGCAGTACGACGCCCGTGTGACCTACGAACGGCACATCGGCCGGCACCAACTTTGTTGGCGGCGAAACAAATGCAGCTACTGACTGAAAACAATCCCCTTCACGCACAGCCTTTTTGTCCTCAGGAAATGCCATGCGACCCGTGTCGATCAATCGCTCTCGCAATGTGCTCATATCGTCGAACGCAATCTGAGGGTCTCCGGTAAGCGTGTAGATGGTGATGAAAGATGCGCGTCCAGCACCGAATGGTGAACCATCAGAGGTTTGGCGAGCAGCATGCAGTTCTGGAGTCGCGACATAGCGGTTGCTCAACATCACACCTGCAAGCATCACGTTGGGCGGTGTGTGCTCGAGGTCGTACCAACGGTTCCAGTCCTCGATAACAGCAGCATCACAATCGAGGGCGGCGAAGATGATTCCAGAAGGTTGCATTCCTGCATTCTGACCGAGGCAACCATGGCGCGCCGACACAGTGACAGAGAGGACTTCCTCTTCGCTAAGAACGAGGTAGAAGGGAATCGGCACCGGTACGATCAGAATGTGGATGACCTACTTCCAACCTCGAACCAGGAAGAATCACCTGCCACCTTCGCCTCGCGACCATTTTCTGCACTTGATGAATTGATCTGGCGAGTCAGTTGGGATGCTCGGCCGAAATATCGCGGAAAGCTCCATGCGATATCGGCCATGCTCGCCCCGCCCGCTGCAGTCGCAATGACGTTGAATGCGAAGCCCGGCCGGAATCGCGTTGCCGCAGGGGTTTACGGCCTTGGAATCTGCGCGATGTTCAGCGCATCTGGCGCCTATCACCGACTCGCCAAGAGTCGAAAGATGGCAAGCGTCATGCGTCGCATCGATCATTCGATGATTTACGTAATGATCGCCGGCACCTGGACCCCTATCGCAGTTGCAACACTCCCTCCGAAACACGCCAAGATCGTGCTGGCCGCAGTGTGGTCTGCCGCAGGTGTCGCGGCCGGATCGAAAGTAATCCGGCTAAACGAAAGCCAGCGAGCTGGTTCGTGGTTCTACCCAGTCCTCGGGGTGGCCGGGGTCGTCCTCGCACCGTCGGTGGTTCGAGTCGGGGGCAAGCCTGCAATTGTCGGCCTCGTTGCTGGTGGTGCGGCCTACCTTGGCGGCGCCGCCGTTTTCGCCGCTCAACGTCCAAACCCGTGGCCGAAAAAGTTTGGGTTCCATGAAATCTTCCATGCCACCGTCGTCGCTGGCGTTGTGACCCACTACCTCGCGATTTGGCGCATTCTTCGGCGTACCCGTTAATCAGGTCACCGCATCAGCTGCGCCACCGTCGAACCGCAAATGTGCTCCGTTCAGATGCCACGCCGGTTCACTGACGACAAAGGCGATAAATCGCCCGACATCTTCCGGTGTCGATATGTGGCCCGATGGGTTTGCCGCACCTGTTTCGAGCGCGAACTTTTCCACTGACGCCCAATCAGAGGCGATGCCCTTGCGCTCCGCCCGCCTCGTGAACAATTCGACCACCTCTGGTGTGGCGATCATCCCGGGGCTTACACAGTTCACGGTGATGCCAGTGTTCGCTAGATGCTTCGCCAAACTCACCGCAATCGATGGGAGAGCACCCTTCGCTGCGTAGTACTCGGGAATGCGCTCACCGGGGCGGGTTGCTCCCACTGTCGAGACGAAAACGATTCGACCCCAGCCATTTGAACGCATTCCGTCAACGAATTCATTCGTGACCCGGATCGCGCTGACGACATTTGTGTCGTAACTCGAATGCCAAGACTCAGCATCGCTGAGGGGCCAGTCGCTCCCTTCGGCAACGCCGTAGTTATTGACCACGATGTCCACCCGATTCGAAACGCTGTCCACTGCTGCTCGGAGTTGCCTCGTACCGTCATCTGTCCGAATATCGCCGACGACTTCGTGGGCGATTCCTCCGTTTGATCGAATCGAATCGATAGTTTCGGCGCAGGCCCCGGTTTCGAACCCATGGACTAAAACGGTGGCACCCTCAGACGCCAGCACGCGAGCAGTTCCGGCTCCCGTTCCTCGCCACGAACCCGTAACGAGTGCGACGCGACCAGAGAGTCCCAAATCCATGGACAGTTTTCTCAGTGCGAAGCGCGAACGAGGCGACCGGGACGAGCACCCGTATCGGAATCGTCTCGGCGAGTGACCACGCCACTAACGATTGTTGCGACGTACCCCGAGGCATCCTGAAGTATCCGACGACCACCGGCGGGCAAATCGTCAGCGGGATGGGGCGGACGCAGTGTGAGGCGATCGAGATCGATCACATTGATATCGGCCTTCTTTCCGACTTCGAGGGTGCCTCGGTCGGTCAGGCCAACAACCTCAGCCGTAAGCGCGGTTTGCTTCCGGACGATTGATTCGAGTGAGAGACGATCTCCGCGGGTTCGATCTCGCGTCCAGTGCGTGAGCATGTACGTCGGCAGGGACGCATCGCAAATGAATCGAACGTGAGCTCCACCATCAGAAAGCCCGAGGACCGTGTCTGGATTCTCGAGCATGACGGCGAGATGGTCCTGGGAGCCATTCGCATAGTTGGTAAACGCACCGAGCAGAAGCGCACCACCGGCGATTGAGTCGTAAAGAACCTCCCAAGGGTCCTTGCCACTCGCCTCGGCGATTCCAGCAATCGAACGATCTCGAGTGGGCTCATAATCGGGCGGATCTCCAAGAACAAAGAGTTTCTCGAACATATAGGCCATGTTGTCGGCGATTGATTCATACTGCCGGTTCGGATCTTCGGGCAGATTCTCTTCAGCGAGTATCGCAGCCTTCACCTCTGGCTTTTGCAATTCGTGGAGAAGAGCTTCGTAGGAAAGTTCTGACTCAAGACGACGGAATGTCGGTCTGCGCATGAGGCCGTGGTAGGTCGCAACCCCGATCAACATTCCACCGGGACGACCAGCAACCTGCGGTACAAGCTTTGCCCCTTCAGCGTTGGCTTTCGCAACCGCTGACAACTGTTCCATCCATAGATCTGGTGCACCCATGGACTGAATCATCAAAAACGTCACCGGAGCACCTGTTCGCTTCGATACCTCAGCCAACAGGGCAATTTCATTCAACACCGTCTCGTAATCTTCGCCGGTTTCACCAGTCGGAACTGCTTCAAAGAGTCCACCGCCCGCGTCGACCATTGCCTGAGCGAGAGCGACAAGTTCAGTCGAATTCGCGAATGTTCCAGGAACAAGTTCGCCATCAAGCGTGCGATGGTTCAGCGATCGTGACGTTGAAACACCAATCGCTCCCGCTTCAATCGAGGCTCGAACATGCGAAGCCATCTCGGAGATTTCGCTTTCTGTCGGTGCTACGTCGAGCGCACCTCGATCTCCCATTACGTAGACGCGCAACGGAGCATGCGGAAGGAACGCTGCGAGATCCATGGAGTATTCCCGAGCGGCGAGGGCGTCGAGATACTGCGGGAATGTTTCCCATGACCACTCGATACCTTCATGAAGCGCTGTCCCCGGGATGTCTTCAACACCCTCCATCAGTTCGACAAGCCACTCCTCTTTACCGGGGCGAACTGGGGCGAACCCAACTCCGCAGTTACCGACCACGATGGTGGTAACACCGTGACTTGCAGAAGGATCAAGAACGGGGTCCCAAGTTGCTTGCCCGTCGTAATGAGTGTGGATGTCAACGAAGCCTGGCGAAACAATCAATCCCGCTGCATCGATCGTTTCAAGAGCATCGCCACTGACCACGCTCCCGATTTCGACAATGACGCCATCCTTAATGGCGATATCGCCGACATAACTTGGCAGGCCCGTGCCATCGACAATGGTTCCGTTGATGATTTTCAAATCGAACATGGTGTGACCCTAGGCCTGCGCAACCTTGATGCGCACGACCTCGATCCAGAACTACCCTCCGTTGACGTTGGGGCAGCCAGCCCCTGAGGACTGGGGAAGTCAATGTCACCTGCCGATTGGGATCGAATCGTTGATGTCGTCATCGTTGGCTCCGGCGGCGCCGCTCTCGTAGCTGCGACGATGGCCGCAGATGAGGGTGCAGAGGTTCTGGTCGTTGAAAAGGACGACCTTCTGGGTGGTACCACCGCAGTTTCGGGCGGTGGGATTTGGCTTCCCAATAACCATGTCATGGCCGAAGCCGGCATTCCTGATTCGAAAGAAGCTGCGCTTACCTACATCGAGCGAGTGTGCGACGGTCGAGCTCCCGACCCAGCGCTTCTTGAGGTCTTCGTCGACACCGCACCGGAAATGCTCAAGTACCTCGTGGAACACACCCCGGCCACCTTTCATATTCAGCCCCTACCCGATTACTACACGCCGTGGGGGTGGGAGGGGCATCTTCCGCGCCCAGGCCGAACTGTTGAGGCCAATCCGTACCCCGTTGGCGAACGGTTACCGGAGTGGAAAGACAAGATCGTCAAGCGCGGCACGCTCATGTCTCTCGGCGCCGCCACAACGCTTACTGAAGACTTCATGCCACGTACTCCCGAGATCGAAGCAGAACTCGCGCGCCGTGAAGCAGAGGACGTTCGCCCGAAGGGTGCTGCTCTGATCGCTGCACTTCTTGAGGGACTCCTTGACCGCGGTGTTGACATTTGGCTGTCTTCGCCAGCCAAAGATCTCATCACCGATGAATCTGGTTCTGCTGTCGGTGTCGTTGTCGAACACGAAGGCAAACGCACACGGGTTGGTGCCCGAAAGGGAATCGTTCTCGCATGTGGCGGATTCGAATGGAACCGAGACATGGTGATGACGCACCTCGGTTACGACGTAAAGCCACTCAGCCCCGGCGGAAACACCGGCGATGGACTCAACATGGCAATGAAGGCCGGAGCCCAACTCGGCAACACCACCTCGTATTGGGGCACGCCGGTGATGTTCGACCCTGAGATAACTCGCAACGGTGAAATGGTTCCGCAGTTTGAATGGGGCCGCGGGGAGCCGTCCTCGATGGTGGTGAACCAGAAGGGCAAGCGCTTCGCCAACGAGGCTCTCCCCTACAACGATTTCCCGAAAGCATTCGGGGTTTTCGACAACAACAATCAAGAGTTCCCGAACGCCGGACCGTGCTGGCAAATCTTCGACAACGCGGTGCGCTCAAAGGTTCGTGTGCTGTCAATGCTCCCCGGTGAGCCAGACCCCGACTGGGCCATCAAGGCCGACACCATTGCTGAATTGGCTTCGCTGATTGCCATCGATCCGGTTGCTCTCGTGTCCACCGTTGAACGATTCAACGAGAACGCAACAAACGGCGAGGACCCTGACTTCGAACGGCACCGCAAGGGCCTGATGGGACCTGGCGCAGTCAAGCCACTCACCGAAGGACCGTTCTACGCAGTGCGCATCTACCCGGGCATGCTTGGAACCAATGGCGGTCCAATGATCACTAAGGACGCCGAAGTGCGTCGTCAAGGTGGCGGGGTGATCGACGGTCTCTACGCCGCCGGGAACACGGCAGCCAACGTTTTCGGATGGGCCTACCCGAGTGGAGGCGGCACGATCGGCAACGGAACCGTGTTTGGGTACCGAGCCGGGATCCACGCGGGTTCCCGACCGGCACGCGACATCTGAGGACCTATTCGCCTTTCGGGATCACGCCACCGGCAGCGATCCACCGACCAATAACTTCGCCGGCTTCGGCCGGCGAGTACACGTCTTCTTCGTAGCTCCACTTTCCATTACCCGCGTAATGGAGGATCGTATTGACATCGAAGCCGTAGTAGCCGTCGTCGCCGTCGGGCGCGGGAAGAATGTTCGGAATCAACGCGCTGATGCGGTTGCCTTCAATGAACTTGAATGAGACCGGAAATTCCATCGTGGGGAATGGTTGCATCACACCGTTGATCCAGTCACGAATTTCTTTCTGACTCTTGAAATAGCCGTAGTGATGTTCGCGATAGTTCGCGTCTTCGGTGAACTGATCGGCCCACTGGTTCCAGTCGCCAGTCGCAACCGCGATTTCGCCCCGCTTGCGATAGTTCTCAAACTCTGCCTCGATCTCTTCACGAGGGAAGGCTGGTTCGGGCGGGTTAGGCGCCCAGCCCTCAATACCTTCGAGGGTGTGGTCTTGAGGAATTTCTCGATTTCCACCGGCCTTGATCCAGTCGACAAACACTCGACCAGCATCTTCGGGGTTGTAGTAATCGCCTTCGAAACTGAACTTTCCGTCTCCGGCGTATTCAAGGATTGTCGTATTCGGGAATCCGAATCGCTTGCCTGTGCCTGTGGGATCGGGGAGGTTGTTCCAGATATAGAAACTGATGCGGTTGCCCTCGATCATGTACCACTCGATCCAGAGCGTCATCGTTGGATAGTCGGCCATGCATTCAACAATCCACTTTTGAATTGCGGCTCGACCGTTGAAGACACCGAGATTGTGTTCTTCGTAGAGCGCATCTTCAGTGAACAGTTCCGCCCAACCAGACCAATCGTGAGTCTCGATTCCCCGACGCCGAAATTCGGCGAAGGCTGCTTCCACTTCTTCACGCGGGTACATCGTCATAGCTATCTCCTTCGAGAGTTTGAGTGCGGCTTCTAGGGTCGAGAAAAATCGCGATTGGGATGACGTGGTGGCATCTTCATCTCTGGAGGGGCAACCCATCCTGAGCCTGTGAGATCTTCGAAAACGTGCAACATGTTGAGGAGATCCTCCTCGTACCTGAATTTCCCATTTCCGGCGTACAGCAATGTCGTATAGGCCGACTGTTGCCGACCGTCAGGAAACACCTGTCGGTACTTGATGATGATTTCGTCACCGTTGACAAAAACGCCGTCGACAGGGAATGTCCACTCTTCAATTCCGGTCATCGAATCAAGGAGAAATTCGCGAATCGCTTCGATTCCTTCCACGCGACCCCACGCAGGATCAATGAAGACCGCGTCATCAGTGAAAAATTGTGTCAGATCGACCCAAGGGCGCTTGCCCTCATCGACCTCGGCACGGAACGCCAAATAGCGTTCAAGGACTGCCTTCAACTCTGGCGAAGCGTTCTCCACAACATCCCCCTCGTCCCCCGACTGGTGGGATCACACTATCGGCATTGCGAAATCGACGAGTGGCTCATCGCTATTGCGAAAAACTGGCACTCGTAGGTGGCCAACTCAACGCTCATGGCAACGGAACCGGATGATTTCTGACAATCTGACGACGCGACACTTCGTCGCCACGAGCACCACTTGCAGGGGGAATTTCCATGGGCGACACGATTGACACCGACTACATCCGTCGGGCGGTCGAGTACTCCGATCTCGCGGCACTGCGGATCTCAATCTTTCAGGCCACGGGCGATGAGGAAATCGGGCGTTTGGGCCCGGTTGCGACCCTCAGTGAGGACGACAAGACCCATCTCCAAGCGCGCTGCGTCGAACTCATCGATAGCGACCTCGCGTCGTGGAAACTCCGCACCCCGTCTGATGGCGAGATCAACTCCATGCTCGACATGGTCCTCGGAAAGCCAACCTCACCAGGTGACTTCGAACTGCGCAAGATGGTTCTGTCGTTCGAGGATTTCCCTGGATTCGCTGAATGGTCGAGTCCCGACACCTCAGCACCCGAGGGCTTCCACGTCGCCATCATCGGCGGAGGATTCAACGGCATCGCCACCGGCGTACAGCTCGCGCAGCTCGGAATTAACTTCACGCTGTACGAGCGTCGCGATGAACTGGGCGGCACTTGGAGCATCAACCGCTACCCCGATATTCGTGTCGACACATTGAGCGCGTCCTACGAATTCAGTTTCGAAAAGGAATATCCGTGGACTGAATACTTCGCTCGCGGGCCTGAGGTGAAGGGCTACCTCCACCACATCGCCGAGAAGTTCGGCGTAATGGAGAACGTGAGGTTCGGCCACGATCTGATTGAAGCTCGATTCAACGACGCAACGAAGTTGTGGCATGTCACCTTCCAATTGGGCGACGGTTCAACCGTTTCTCGAGATGTCAACGCAATCGTCAGTGCAGCGGGTCTTTTCGCAAATCCCAACCTCCCCAACTTCCCTGGTATTGAAGATTTCGGCGGAACGGTTATTCACCCGACTCAGTGGCCCGAAGGCATTGATCTCAGCGATAAACGCGTGGCCGTCATCGGGAATGGTTCCACCGGCGTGCAGTTACTTGGTCGAGTCGCTGAGATGTCAGGACACGTCACAATGTTCCAGCGCACGCCACAGTGGATCAGCCCGCGCGATAAGTACGGCAAGCACGTTGAACCCGAGATCACTTGGCTCACCAGTGCAGTGCCCGGTTACTGGAACTGGTGCCGAATCACCTCAATCATGCACCTGTTCGATTTCGACAAGGACTTCTTGATTCGCGACGAAGAGTACGAAAAAACTGGTGGACAGATCACCGCAAAGAGCGACTTCGTTCGAAACATGCTTCTTAACTACATCAAAACCGAAACCGACGGTCGTCAGGACCTCATCGACAAGTTGATTCCGGACTATGCACCAATGGTCCGTCGACCAATCGTTGATAACGGTTGGTATCGCGCGCTCACTCGCGACAACGTCGATCTCGTCACCGAAGACATCGTGCGTTTCACCGACACCGGCATTGAGACAGCAGACGGCGTGCACCACGATCTCGACGTTGTTGTGTCCGCTACCGGTTTCGACATCGTCAAGTACCTCTGGCCCGCCGAGTATTTCGGTCGCAATGGCGTGAACCTTCACGAAAAGTGGGAGGAGGAATCACCCATGGCCTATGTCGGCATGATGGTTCCGGGATTCCCAAACCTCTTCACTCTCTATGGGCCGAACTCTCAGCCAGTCTCTGGGGGCGTTGCCCTTCCTGCTTGGTACCAAATGTGGGCCGGCTTTGTTGCACGATGTCTCATCAGGATCATCGAGGAGGGCAAGCAAACCGTTGAAGTCACCGATGAAGCCTTCCGCGACTACAACGACAAACTTGTTATCGAATCTCAAAAGCTCATTATGGTGACCGAAGAAGCATCAGCGAAGAAGAACTACTACGTGCAGAACGGACGTATGCAGGTCAACGCCCCGTGGGAAACGCACGACTACTACCGAATGACTTCGTACCCCGACCCCGAAGCGATCATCTTCGAATGACGTTGGTGGCTCAAAGCCCCGAAGCTTCGAGCCACCAACGCATTAGGAAAGTACGTAGTCGTCGACGTTGATGTCTCGGGTCCACTCCCAGTAATCAACAAGTCGGAATGGACTCACTGTGTGAATTTCGCCAGCTTCATTTCGGAAATGCGTATGCGTGATGCTTGGGTGCGACCACACCATCTGCTTTATGAGTTTTTGGTGCTTATCGTGGTAGGCCTCGTAAAGCTCTGGCTTGGGCTCCATCGACGTTGCCCCACTGCTCGCGAGTTCGTCTAGGCACTTACTGATGTATCTCATCTGACATTCCGAATGAAAGATCAAACTGCCACCGTGATTGAGGTGCGTGCTTGGCCCGTACATCATGAACAGGTTCGGAAATCCAGGAACAGTGATGCCGAGGTAGGCCGACGGACGATCGCTCCAGAAGCCATTGAGCGATACACCGTCGCGACCGACGAATTCCATCGGGAAGAGCACTTTGCTCATTTGGAATCCAGTTGCAAAAACGATGACGTCGGCGTCATATCGCTGACCATCGACTGTGACGAGCCCATTGGCATCGATGTAGTCGATTTCCGTGCGCACGAGTTCAACGTTGTCACGCTTCAACGCTCGCAACCATGAACCGTTGTCCTGAAGCGTTCGCTTTCCCGTTGCCGGATAATCCGGGATGACCTTTGCGAGCAACTCAGGATCGTCTCCCACCTGCCCGGCAATCCAGTCAGTAAACATTTGACGAGCCATATCGTTCGCCGCGTTGATCGAACGATCTTGGTGGGGCCAATCTGGATCGATGACTGCGTTCGCAAGTGCCCCGTCGCAGCCTGGCCAGAACAAGAGAAAGCGATACCAGCGTCCGTAGAACGGAAGATGCTGAATCGCCCACGTCATCCCTGTCGGAACTTTCTCGTGATAGTTCGGATTCGGGAACATCCACTGCGCGGTGCGTTGGAACACAACAAGCGATGCAACATCGGGAGCGATTGTTGGTGCGATCTGAAAGCCACTCGCACCCGCTCCAATCATGAGAACACGTTTCCCAGCGAGGTCGACCGAGTGATCCCAACGAGCTGAATGGAACGATGGACCCGAGAACGACTCGATGCCAGGAATGTCGGGGATCTTGGGACGATTCAGCTGTCCGACTGCGGTAACGACAGCTCGTGCATCAAGAACTTCCTCGGTGCCATCCGATGATCGAACGCTGACGTGCCACAGGCCTGCAACCTCGTCCCACACCGCACGCACAACTTCGGTGGAGAACCGCATTGAGGACCAAAGATCGTGTCGGTTCGTGACTTCTTCGAAGTACGCACGAATTTCCGGCTGCTTGGCGAAGTATTCCGTCCAATGATCGGAAGGTTCGAATGAGTAGCAATAGAAGTGGTTGCCGACATCGACACGACAACCGGGATAGGAGTTCTCGTACCACGTGCCACCCACGCCAGCGTTCTTCTCGATGATGGTGAACGGAATACCGGCTTGTTTGAGTCGGATGCCCGCAAGAACACCGGACTCCCCTGCTCCGACCACCACCACTGGCAGTGCGGCGCGAGCCTCGGCCGATGAATGGCTCACAACGCTTCGCTGATCAGTGCCGTCGAGTTCCATGTCTTCCAACATCATCGGTACGTACTCAGCAGGAACTTCCTCGCAGACCAACCACGCCATCATCTCGCGCAATAGCGCTTCATCGGGCGGTGGCGGCAGAACACAGCCAGCATCACGGAAGCCGATAACTACTTCGAGGGCACGGGCGCGAATCTCAGCCTTCTGATCCTCAGGCATGTACCCCTGAATCTCATTAAGGAATAACCCGAGTGGGCGGATCGGTCCTCGGATCCACGACGCATCGCCGGTCATATGAACCATCGACAAGACGAGGGTCGGGATGCTGACGTCGGCCAGCATCGCCTCGATTTCCGCATCATCATCGGTGATCGGCAGACCGACGTGCGGATTGCCTTCGTAGATTCCGTTCACGAGTTCCCCCATTCAGGCCGTTGCCCGACGATAGATCCGGTTCGACCCTGCGTGGAAACGCCCGGGGTCGCTGCCCATTACTGTTGGGCCAGCGCAGTCGCCCCAATCGCGGCTCCGAACCTTATGGGGGAACCATGGCAGATCTCGTGATTCGAAACGGACTCATCGTCGACGGAACCGGCGCTCCCGGTGTTGTCGGCGACATCTCGATCACCGATGGTGTTCTCACCCAGGTGGGGGGAACCGTCGCCGAGACCGGTGCAGAGGAAATCGATGCCACCGATCGCATCGTGACCCCCGGATTTGTCGACATTCACTCCCATTACGACGGACAGGTCTTCTTCGACAACGCACTCACCCCTAGCAACGGACACGGCGTCACCACTGTGGTGCTTGGCCTTTGCGGCGTCGGTTTTGCGCCGGCTCGCCCAAACGATCACGAAATGCTCATCACCACGATGGAATCTGTCGAAGACATCCCGGGCGATGTCCTGCGAGTAGGCCTTCCCTGGACATGGGAATCGTTTCCCGAGTTTCTTAACGCTGTCGAAGCAAACAGTTATGCAATGGACGTTGCTGCTCAGATCGGTCACATCCCTGTTCGCTCCTATGTGATGGGTGAGCGTGCCATCGCCAATGAACCCGCAACTCCCGACGACATCGCCGCCATGTCGGCAATTGTTGGCGAAGCAGTCGATGCTGGTGCCGTCGGATTCTCGACCTCACGAGTCCTTGCCCACCGCACTGCAGCGGGCGATCCCGTTCCGGGAACCTTTGCCGCCGAGGACGAACTGTTTGGAATCGCCGGTGCAATGGCCGATACGGGACGACGCGTGGTCTTCCAGCTTGCGCAGGCTGGCATTGACGGCTTCGAACCTGAATCCTCCGTTGCCGAGGTTGAATGGATGCAACGCCTTTCCGCCGAGACGGGTCTTCCCGTTTCGTTCCTCATCCTTCAGACCGACGGTGCGCCCGATCTGTGGCGTCAGCTCATGAACTCATGTGTTGAAGCCGAAGCTATGGGAGCGCATCTTCGCCCGCAGGTTGCGAACCGCCCATTCGGCATGCTGCTCGGTCTTCCCGTTCGACACCCGTTCATGAAGCGCAAGACGTTCCGTCGCGTGCATGACGAAACCTCCTCATTTGAAGAGTTGCGCGTGCGCCTTGCCGATCCCGAAATCCGCGCAGCCATTCTTTCCGAGGAAGACACCGAGTTTTCGGGCGACTCCTACGAGGGCATGGGCCTCATCGCTACCTACAAACCAGACATGGTCTATCCACTTGGCGATGACCTCGACTACGAACCGCTTGAGTCCGATTCGCTCGCAGCCCGAGCCGCCGCTGCCGGTACCGCCCCTCTCGAACTGTTCTACGACCTGATGCTGGAGCGTGACGGCGGAACGATGTTCCTCGTTCCGATGTTCAACTACGCGAACACGAATCAGGACGACATCCTCGAGATGCTCAACCATCCGGCCGCCCTTATCGGCCTCGGCGATGGCGGCGCACACTTGGCAACGATCTGCGATGCGTCGATGCCGACCTATCAACTCTCACACTGGGTGAAGGGTCGAGAACGTGGACCGCGCTTGCAGCTCGAAGCAGCGATCAAGATGCAGACACACGACACCGCCGAGTTCTACGGCTTCGCCGACCGAGGCACTCTTGAAGTTGGCAAGCGAGCCGATCTCAACGTGATCGATCTTGAACGCCTCGCGCTCACGATGCCGCGAGCAGTGAACGACCTTCCTGGAGGCGCCATCCGCCTCCTGCAGGATGCTGTTGGCTACGACGCCACCATCGTGAACGGTGTGATTACTCGTCGCAATGACACCGATACCGGCGCACGTCCCGGGCATCTCGTTCGCGGCACTCGCTAAGCAATGTCCACGACGCGACAACGCCGCCCCATCGGGCGGCGTTCGTGGTGTCGGAGGGGGGACTTGAACCCCCACGCCCTTGCGGGCACTAGATCCTTAGTCTAGCGCGTATGCCAATTCCGCCACTCCGACGTGGCTTACCGAATGCGCCGAAGCGACCGGTTTGCGAGTCGTCAATCTAGCCGAACTCACCCCCTCTCTCGCCAACCGGCGGGTCTGATTGGGAATCGGTCGCCTCGAAATGCCAGAGAAGGCAGGATGATGGTCGAGTTCACAACGCCTCAACGTAGGAGCCAGCAATGATCGGGAAAGACAGTCGCGTTCTGGTCATTGGTGCGGGCCCGGGCGGCATCATTTCCGCATACCAATTCCGTGAAGCTGGCTACACCAACGTCAAGATCCTCGAACGTGATGGTGACGTTGGTGGCACGTGGCAGCGCAGTCGCTATCCGGGGCTTGGCTGCGACATCATGATTCACGCGTATTCGTTTTCGTTCAATCTCAATCCGAACTGGAAGCGTTCCTACGCTCCCCAACCTGAGATTCTTGAGTACATGCGAGCAACCGTCGACAAGTTCGACCTTTGGCCGATGATTCACCTCAACACTGGTGTCACCGAAGCTCGCTGGGTCGACGAAACTGGCGAATGGACGGTCACCACCACGACTGGTGAAACACTCGTCGCCGACGTCGTCATTAGTGCCCAAGGAATGTTCGGAGACGTGAAGTGGCCCGACATTCCCGGACGCGACTCGTTTTCTGGGGATCTCGTTCACACAGGCGAGTGGCCGCATGAACTCGACATCTCCACTAAGCGCGTCGCCGTAATTGGTGGCGCTGCAAGCGCAGTGCAAAGTATCCCGGAGATCGCAAAACTCGCGTCGCAGTTGACGTCCTACCAACGCTCACCCCAATGGGTTCTTCCAAAAGAGGATTTTCCTATCCCCGCTGAGCAGATCGAAGAGTTCAACCGCAACCCGGAGGCACTTCAGGGCTACCGCGACGCGATCATGAACTACATCGGCCCCAACGCTCCGTTCAGCAACAAAGAGATTCTCGGCGGTGCGGAATGGGCGGGAGCTGTTGCAATCTCGATTGTCGACGACCCAAAGACTCGTGAAGGACTCACACCCCACGTTCCTTGGGGTTGTTTCCGCCCCCTGTTTTCGAATGACTACTACCCCGCATTCAATCGACCCAACGTCGAGCTCATCACCGACGAAATTGACCACATCACCCCTAACGGAATCGTCACCGCCGACGGCGTGGAACGAGAGTTCGATGTCATCGTTTGCGCAACCGGCTATGTCGTGGACAAGTTCGCAGCGCGAATTCCATTTACAGGAATCGGCGGCCGAAGCCTCGATGATGAATGGGTCGACGGACCAGAGGCATATCTTGGTGTCACCACCCCAGGATTTCCCAACCTTTTCATGCTGTACGGACCCAACAACAACGCTGGGTCACTCATCGAAATGGCCGAGTACGAAGTCGGATACGTACTCGAACTGCTCGACCAGATGAACGAAGCAGGCGCCGACTGGATCGACGTGCGCCGCGACGCAATGGACGCGTACAACGCTGAACTCCAACAGGGAATCGCCAATGTCGAGGTATGGCATGCGGGATGTGGCCACTATTACGAAAGCCCTTCAGGCAAGATCGTTACGCAGTACCCGTTTTCGATGTTTCATTATCGGGACTCCGTGGCCAACCCCGACTTGAGTCCGTTCGAACTCGGGTACAAGTAGCGAGTTACAGACGACCAGCGTCGCGGGCAGCTTGATCAGCTGCGGAGAGTTGCGCGTCGATAATCGCGAGCCCGCCATCCCAGAAACGCGGATCTGCGAGGTCGACGCCAACAATTCGCCCCAGATCTTCTGGCGACTTGGAGCCACCAGCCCGCAGCAGATCGAGGTATGCAGGCACAAACGCGTCGCCTTCAACTTCGTAGCGTGCATAAACCGCTAACGCGAGCAACTGCCCATAGGCATACGCGTAGACATATCCAGGCGAACCTATGAAGTGGGGAATGTAGCTCCACCATGAGCGGTAACCCGGCGTGATCTCAACGGCATCGCCAAGCATGGCGCGCTGCGTACCCTCCCACGCGTCTGCGAAATCCTCGGTGGAAAGCTCACCAATCTCGCGGCGATGGGTGTGTACAGCATTTTCAAATCGGTTCATTGCGATTTGGCGGAACACTGTTGCAATCTGCCCTTCAAGACTTTCCGCCAAAAGAGCAAGGCGGGCATTCGGGTCGGTGGTGTCTGAGAGCAAGCGACCAAAGGTCACCGTCTCACCGAAGACCGATGCAGTTTCCGCCAACGTCAGCGGGGTCGACTGATGGAAGACACCTTGCTCGCGAGCTAGATACGCGTGAAGCCCATGGCCGAGTTCATGAGCAAGGGTCAGCACGTCTCGGCGGCGACTGGTCCAATTAAGGAGCAAGAAGGGATGAGCACTGGGAACGGTGTAGGCGCAGAACGCACCTGGACGCTTGCCCGGTCGTACCGGTGCGTCGATCCAGTTCTCGTCGATGAATGTGTTCACGACACCGGCCAATTCCGAAGAGAACGACCCGTAAGAGTCGAGAACAATCTCGGTGGCCTGGGACCACGAGAACTCCTCCTCCACCGTTGCGATTGAAGCATTGCGGTCGTAATCAGCAAGTTTCTCGACACCGAGGAGTTGCGCCTTCAAGCGGTACCAGCGCTGCGGGATGTCGTAGCGATCGACCACGGCATCGACGAGTGCTTGCACCGATGAATCGCTCGCTTGATTCGCGAGATTGCGGCTCGCCACCCACGACGAATAAGCACGGAGCCGGTCATCAGTGGTCTTATCCGCCATCAACGTGTTGAAGATATAGGCACGAGTCCGCAAGCCGGGTTCGAGCGCGGCAGTGACAGCCTCGGCGGCGATACGCCGCTCTTGGCGATCCGGGGAGCCAAGTCGTGAAAGCCCTTGCTCAAGACTTGTGGGACCATCGGGAAGTTCGACAACGATGGCCGAGGTCAACTCATCGAACAGACGGCTCCAGGCCGAGGAACTCGTTACATCCTTCTCAGCGAGAATCTTCTCTTCAGGTTCTGTGAGCAAATGCGGGCGATAGCGACGCGCCGACTCTAAGTAGTAGCGACAAAAATGAAGCTCTTCGGATTCAAGCAGTACCGATGCTTTTGCTTCGGGTACCTCGGCCCACTCCAGCTCGAGAAAGATCAAACGCGTCGACAATTCCGTCGCTTGTTCTTGGAACTTCTGCATCGCCGCACCACGCGCTGGGTCGGAGGTGTCCACCGAGAAGCGCAACGACACCCAAGAGCCGGCACGCCCAAGCCGATCCTGAATCTCGCCAAGCGTCGACATCGCTTGCGCTAACTCAGTTGCCTCAAGTTCACCTATGCGTCCACGCCACAGTTCGAGCTCGCCAGTGAGCACTTCGGCCTGCTCGAGGAGTTGGACGACGCCTTCTTGACCCGCCCCACCTACAAGTGGATCAAGGTCCCAAGCGACGTCGGCGGCGTTGAGGTCAGCATCTTCGTACACGGTCATGACCACACGCTAGGGAACCGCGAGGCCTCATTCCACCAGCGAGCGAAGAGTTTGCTTCGAGGACTCAATTTCATCAGCCAGGAGGCGTTCGAAAAGACCAGCCCCGAACGAGCCCCCGTAATGCAGGCCCATCGTCAGACGGGTTCCGATCTCAATTGAATCAAGCTGGGCGTCAAGTACCCATGACGAATGACTGCGTCCGTCCACTTCTTCTCGTTCAAAACGAATATGGCTGGGCTCGTCGATCGTGCGGATCATGCGCAGCCGCTTTGACCGGGCGATTGGTCCAACCTTCGCTCGAAGTTCCACAGCCCAAGCATTGGGTTCGCTGCCCTCTTCGAAATCTGCCCGCGGGACGATCGTGAGCCAATCGGGATAGCGAGAGAGGTCACCGACCCAATTCCGCAATTGCTCGAGCGAGCACGAAGCATCGAGAGTCGCTGTCAGGTCCATGCGGCCATTGTGTCCCAAGAACAACGATCAGCGGTGACCGAGTAGCCGCGACACGTGCTCGGTGGCTGGAGATGCGTCGAGAACTCCGGGGGTGTCGAACTGCACCACTGCGCCCTCGTCGAGAACTGCGATCCGATCGGCCAATGCGAAGGCCTCCGATCGGTCGTGCGTGACATAAAGAGCGGTGAGGCCAAGGTCGACGATGAGTTCCCGAAGTTCCGACACCAAGTGATCGCGCAGGACTCGATCAAGCGAGCCCATGGGTTCATCAAGAAGAAGCAACCGTGGCGATGGCGCAAGCGTTCGAGCGAGCGCAACGCGCTGTCGCTCTCCCCCGGACAACGAGGCCACATCACGCGTCCCGAAATCAGTGAGACCGACAAGTTCGAGGACTTCGACCACTCGAATCGAACGTTCAGGCTTGGGAACCTTCGCCATCCGCAATCCGAAGGCCACGTTGTCCGAAACGTTGAGATGAGGGAACAATGCATGCTCTTGGAACATCAGACCAACCCCCCTCAGGTGCGTAGGGGTTGTTGTGATGTCGACGCCGTCGAGAATGATCGATCCCTCCGAGGCGTTATGGAGCCCCGCAATGACGCGAAGCAGTGTGGTTTTCCCCGAACCGGACGAACCGAGTACTCCGATGACCTCGCCAGCCTCGACATCAACAGAAATGTTGTGAAGGGTCGGGTCTTCATTTCGGTCATGGCGAGCACTCACATGATTCAGCGCAAGATACGAGCTACTCATCTCAGAATTCCGAAACGCCAGCAGGACGGAAACGATCGATAACGAGCATGACGACAACGGTGAGCAGCATCAGGATTGTCGACATCGCCATAGCTTGGCCAAAGTTGTATTCCCCTGGTCGGCCCAGCGCTCGATAGATCGCAATTGGCATGGTGGGGCGGTCGGGACGAATCAGAAATGCCGTTGCTCCGAATTCACCCAGTGAAATAGCAAACGCGAAACCTGCTGCAGCGGCGAGCGCTCGCCCAACGATCGGCACTTCGACGCTCAACCACACCCGGCGAGGAGAAGCCCCGAGCGTCGCAGCCGCTTCTCGTAGACGAGGATCGATTGATCGAAGCGCAGGAGCCAGTAACCGTACGACAAACGGGAGTGCCACGACTGCGTGTGCAATCGGGATCAGCCAAAGCGAAGATCGAAGGTTCAATGGCGGTTCGTCGAAAACAATCAGAAATCCAAAGCCCACGGTGACAGCCGAGGTGCCGAGCGGGATCATCAGCGCAGTATCGGTCCAGCGACTGAACCGCGTATCGGAATGAGCGGATCCGTCACCAACAATTGCCCACGCTGCGCAGAGACCGAGAACGAGTGCAATGGCAGTTGCAATCGACGCAAACATCAGCGAGTTTCCAATCGCGTCGACAGGGGGAACGAAGGACGTCGATCCCCCTCGGCTATCGGTGAGAGCGCGATAGAAACCGAAACCCCAGCCCTCGGGTGTCGAGAATGAGCGCACAACAAGAACCATCAGGGGTGTCCCGAAAAGCAACGCAATAAACATGAGATTCGATCGGATGAACCACTTCTGTCGTGGGGTTCCGGCAGGTTGTTCGGTTTCAGTTGCGGAACGCTGGTCGAAAAGGACCGAACGGCGTCGCTGTGATCGTCCGAACCACAGAAGGATAATGACGACGACAAGTAACTGAAGGAGAGCAAGTACTGCAGCGACATCAAGTTGAAGAAACTTTGCGGTTTGGTCATAAATCTCGACCTCAAGTGTGCGGTGAGAGATGCCACCAAGGATCAAAACGATTCCGAATGATGTGAAACTAAAGAGAAAGACGATTGACGACGCCGCAGCGACTGACGAACGAATGAGCGGCCAAGTGACCTCCGCGAATACCCGCCAAGGTCGAGCGCCTAGTGCTCGAGCTGACTCTTCAAGTCGTGGGTCAATCGTTGACCAGGTCGAACCAACGGTACGCACCACTACGGCGTAGTTGAAGAACACATGAGCGATAAGAATCGCCCAAACTGTCCCACTGAGATTCACTCCAGAGAGTCCACCGCTACCAATGATGCCGAGTAACGAAACAGCCACAACGACAGTCGGGAGCACAAACGGCACGAGAAGCGCAGACCAAAGCAGCTTTTTGCCCGGGAAACGATATCGAGCGAATAGCGCGGCTCCTGGGAGTGCGAAAAGCAAGCAGAGGACCGTCGAGGCAATTGACTCCCAAATCGTGAACCAAAGGACTCTGCGAATCGTCGAATCAGCGACAACCTCACCGAAGGCGGCAAGATCCCATGCCCCGTCGGGGCGCAATCCCCGAAGAATGATCGCTACAACAGGCCACGCAAAGAACACCGCAAGGAAGAGCAGCGGCGGAGCGGCGGCCACAACTCGCCACCAGATCTTCCTACGGGAACTTGCGTTGGTCCCCGATACGCCTAACGGAAGAGTGCTGACCACTGAGAAATCCACCGCTCTCGATTCGCCGCCACTTCTGAATAAGGCAACGCCAGTGGAGCCTCAACAGGTGCTGTGTATTTCGCGAATGTGTCTGGCAAGGGCGTGCCGGTGACCACTGGGTAGACATACATCTGTCCAGGAACATCAGCTTGAAACGAGCCGCCAAGCATGAATTCGATAAATGCCGCAGCCGCCTGCGGCTGGGACGCACCTCTGAGGATCCCGGCGAATTCTGTCTGGCGGTAACAGGTTTCGGTCACAACTCCGGTCGGCGATTGGTCTACGGGGAGTGTGGTGTCCGACACCTCTGCGGGAGGACTGGATGCGTAACTCACGACGAGCGGACGATCACCCTTACCGCTCCCACCAGAAAAAGTTGCGTAGTACGCAGTTTCCCAACTGTCGACGATGCTCACACCGTTCGCTTTCAGTTGTTTCCAATAGTTGAGCCATGCAGCACCCGTTGTCGCATCATCGCCGCCACCGAATTTGGCAATTGTTGCGAGCATGAAGGCCAGGCCCGGAGTTGATGTCGATGGGTCCTCAACGACAAAATCATTTTTCACCGAAGGATCAATGAGTGCGTCGAAGGTTGAAGGCACCGGTAATCCAGCCTTCGAAAACGCACCACGATCAAAATTCACACAAACGTTCCCATGATCAATCGGTGTCGCCATTCCGGAGTCATCGATCACGAAAACTGAGTCAACGCCTTCGAGACGTTCGGCTCGGAACTGCTGGAGAAGATTGCTACGAAGAACTGACCCAAGAAGGTTTTCATCGAAACCAAAAATGACATCAGCTACAGGATTGCCAGCGGTGAGGATCGCGGCATTTGTCATCGCAACCGCATCTCCCGATGAGATCAACTCGACCCTGACATTTGTTGCCGACTCAAACTCATCGAGTACAGATTGAGAAACCGCAAACGAGTCATGGGTCATGACTCTCAACGTGACTGACTCTTCAAAACGCGGAAGGGACCCGTTCACCAGCACCGGTGACACCGACGAAGAAGTTTCAGATTTTTCGGATGCACACGAGCTACCTAAAACACTCAACGCAAAAACAGTCAACCCAAGAAGGCCCGCAGCAATCAGTCTTCTCATTTCATATCTCCATCTTCAGTCAAAAAAGTTCTGGACTAGGGCGGATTACAAGCACGGTGCCCTCTTCAATTGACACCGTTGCCTCGTGACCGAGAAGAACGTTGCTTACGCCGCGTGTGGTACCCGCCGGCAGCCTTTCTCCCCTCAGCGGATACTCAAGTCCTTCTGTTCGCACACCCACTGCCTCACCATGGAGAGGCACGATTGTCACCACATCACCGGGATCACCAACAAATGTGACTCCTCCCCCGCCGTGCACGACTGACACAAGGGCGGAATCGAGAATCGCGTGCATCGAAACATGCGCGTAGGTCGGCGAGGAGATCACGAACGCGTTCGCAAACGACTGGTCCACCCGACCACCGTGCCCACCGACGATCGTGATGACATCAGCGCCTTCTCTGATTGCGACATTGATCGCCAGTTCGAGATCTGTAGCGTCTTTCGCCGCGGGATGCCGCTCGATTTTCACTCCTGCCGATTCGAGTTCTTGGAGGAGCATCGGTGGAATGGAATCGAAATCACCAACAGCGATATCAATAGCGAATCCCGCCGCCTTTGCGTGGACGGCCCCCGAGTCCGCAGCGATAACGAGAGCGCCTTCAGATTCAAGCGCCGCGGCCAAATTCACATCCGGCCGCACCCCGCCGATGATGATGATGGCGGCGCATGGTGTTGAGTCAACAAGTTCAGACATGTCAGGCGCCTAAAAGGGAGTGACACGAACGAGCACAACCAGTGCGTGAACCGAAAACTTCCTTCGCCGGCATGACCCGGATCAGGTGCAACGGTCGGAAGAGATCGGCTCTTCCCTCTCAGCCCGGCCTCCCGGACTCCCGTGTTCACTTCCGATGGTACACAGATCCGCCCGCAAACTTGCGGATCAGCCCAACAGATTCCGCCGCGGCCACCTACGATCAGCGCATGCGTAGATCCATCTTCACCGAAGACCACGAACTGTTTCGTCAATCAGTTCGCACATTCATCGAACGTGAAGTGACGCCGAATTTCGAACGCTGGGATCGCGATGGGATTGTGGACCGAGGGCTGTTCACCGCCGCTGGCACTGCCGGTTTCTTGGCCATCGATGCCCCAGAGCAATTCGGCGGCGGCGGGGTCGAGGACTTCTGTTACAACGCAATCATCAGTGAAGAATTCGCCTACGCAGGTGCAGCCCCAGCCGGAATTGGCATCACACTGCACAACGACGTTTGCCTCCCCTACTTCCTTTCATTGACAAACGAAGAACAGAAACAGCGCTGGTTGCCGGGCATCTGCTCGGGCAACCTCATCACGGCAATCGCCATGACCGAACCTGGCATTGGCTCAGACCTTGCTTCAATGTCGACCTCAGCGCTCCGTGATGGCGACGACTACATAGTGAATGGCGCGAAAACATTCATCACTAACGGAATCAACGCCGATCTCGTCATCGTTGCAGTGAAGACCGATCCCAAAGAGCGACATAAGGGCATGAGCCTCCTTGTAATCGAACGTGGCACGCCCGGATTTGAGCGCGGGCGAAACCTCGAAAAAGTCGGCCTACACGCCCAAGACACCGCTGAGCTCTTTTTCACCGATGCACGAGTTCCAGTCGCCAACCTCTTAGGAAGCGAAGGGATGGGTTTCCTGCATCTGGTCGAGAACCTTCCCCAAGAACGGCTCTCGATCGCCGTCGGCGCGGTTGCCGCCGCGCGCCAAGCTCTGCGCTGGACGCTTGCCTACACCCATGAACGAACCGCTTTTGGCCAACCCATCGCCGCCTTCCAGAACTCTCGGTTTGTCCTCGCCGAGTGCGCAACCGAGATCGAAATCGCCGAGGTTTTTCTCGACCGTTGCATCGAGGCGCTAAACGCCAAGGAACTCACCGCAGAAGAAGCGGCTATGGCGAAATGGTGGACGACCGAATTGCAAAAGCGCGTCGTGGATTCTTGCGTGCAGCTCCACGGCGGTTACGGCTACATGCTCGAATATCCGATCGCCCGGGCATATCTCGACACACGTATTCAAACGATCTACGGCGGGACCACCGAGATCATGAAAGAGATCATCGGGCGTTCGTTGCGACCATGATCGTAGTCAGTTCATTACTGCGCCTAGGCTGAGAACATGGTCCTCGTCGCGATCTTCGCCATCCTTGCTGTGGTCTGCGTTGTGGCCTTTGCCGCACAGATCAACCGTCGCCGTCGCTACGAGCGTGGCGAATACGATCCTGACGATGTGTGATCGGTCCGTCTCTTAGCGAGACCGCTTTCGGCGCGATGAGAACTCTGCGGCTATTGCCGTTGCGGTGATCGACCCACTGACATCCACACCGCTTTTATCAAACACAACGATGTCATGCTGTCGTTGTACGCGCCACGCATCGGCACCCAGCGAGTTTCGTGCTTGCCATAGCAACGTACGAAGGCGAGCGCGCTGGCGATCGAGCGGCACGCCTGGCCAGAAGACGTCAGCAATATGTTGAACGCTCATTCCTTCAAATCCGGACATCGCGAGTAGTCGCACCGCTGCTTCAGCATGGCGAGTCAGAAACACGACAGGCACGCCATCACGACACACTGAACTCTTCGCCGACAGATCAATCGAAAGCGCGCCTTCAGGCAGAAAGAGCCGTTCATAGGCGAGATCAGGAAGAGCGAGTTCTCGTGCCAATTTGAGCCAACGCCCGCCGCGGTCTCGGTCGATCGACCCGGTGAGAAGCACTGCGCGAGCCGCCCAGTAGCGCGCTTCAGCCTTAAGGAAGGTTTCTCGAGCCGTATCCACTGATGATCGGGCCGACACGCGATCGCCCATCATCAGCTCAACTTCCGCCAGTCGTAATTGAGCAACAGAGCGCCCGAGACTGTCGGGCAAATTTTTCGTGGCGTCCTGAAGCACGCTGGCGGCTTCCTCAAGCTGTCCTAACTCGCTGAGCGCCCACCCTTCACCAATCGAAGCAACTGCGGCTAATTCGCTATTGCCGACTGCTGAGGAAAGTTCACGAGCCCGCCCGACATCATCGAGGGCCCGTTCCGGCAAGCCGTCGCTCCCGAACGCTGCGCGCATTGAGTAGGCGATGACCCGAGCCTCATCGACAGGTTGACCTCCACGAAGAGCGAGTGCCTCGAGAAATCCCGTCTCGGCATCGTCACGGTTCCCGCGCAGCGACGAAAGCACTGCGCCGAGTGATCGCTGAAAGACGACTTGTGCTGCGATTTCATCAGGCCAAGGACCTGGCCCGACGGTTGCCGGGGCGGAGACAAGTAACTCATCGAGGGCAGCGAAGTTTCCCGCCCAGAACGCAGTGTGGGCCTGGTGTGCAAAGGGACCCGAGGCTGCAATCGACTGGCGTGCGCCTAGCCTTGGCCCTTCCGCATCCTCTGCTCTTCTTCCCGCCATTGGTCGCCCGCCCGCTCAGACCAATTCACACAGCGGCGAAGGTCAGGTTTTGTTCGTCAGACTTAGATTTTCAACCACTACGTCATACGTCAATGATCAGCGATGTGCGTTGAACTAGACATTGGTGTCTAGTCGAGTAGGTGGAGGCTTCCCTAGATGACGACCGCGAATGAGCGACACTCTGCGACAAGGACCAAGATTTTGAATGCCGGCGTCGCAGTTTGGGCCGACCAGACGACGTCGGTTTTGGTCAACGGTTTCACCGTCGCTCGGATAGCAGCTGCCGCCAACATCACTCGTTCGACGTTCTATGCCTACTGGCCCTCGACCGAGGAGTACGTCGCTGACCTCGCAACTCACCTTATTGACCTCGACACCATGAATTATCCGTCGATCGTGGCGAATCTTCCGATCGACATCCGACCGAAATCAGCGGTCACGGACCTCCCGCAAGCCATAGTTGAAAGTTGTCGGGCACACTTTGAGGCTGCGATCAATGATGAATCGTTCGGGCTTCGGCTGGCGTTCCTTTCGAAAGTAGACGACCCGGCAATAGCTGCAGCGCTCAAGGACCTCTACCGCAAAGCGGAAGCCGCCCAGTACGCGCCGTTTCTGAGCAGCCTTGAACGTTGGGGCAGGAAGCTACGGGAGCCAATCGATGAATCGATGATGCAAATCATTTTTAGCTCCCTGCTCGAAGGACTTGCGGCTCGCTACCGCTTAGACCCCGACTCATTTCCACCTGACCTCTATGGCTTGGCTCTGCTCCCACTGCTTGTGACCCTCACTCGGAGGCCTGAGGACAACCGAGGTCTTTACGAAATCGTCGATTCGCTCAATAGTTGGCCTGCGATTGGATTTGCAATGAAGTTGCGCGATCACGAAACGGCAAGTTCCCAAAGTCCTGCGGCCATCGCCGGGACTTCCATGCGAGAAATCACCATCGCAATTCGGCGACTGCTCGCACGAATCGGATTCGGCGAGCTCTCAATGTCCGAAATCGCCGCTGTCACCGGCTACTCCGAGTCCACACTTCAACAAATGTTCGGATCCCGTCCCGGAATCGCTATGTGCTTACTTTTCGTCAACTGTTTCGAGCGTTACCAGTCGGTGGAACCCCACCTCGATGGCATTGTGCTTGTTCGAGAATTCATTGACATCAATACCGATGAGATCAAACGCAATCCCGTGATTGCCCAAAACATGATGCTTCTTCTCAGCGGCCACACCGCACAACCGCGTTATGAACTCATTGACTTCGACCCTCGACCGCTTTTTGATGTAGCGGTGAGGCAAGCATTCGAACGTGGAGAACTTCGATCCGACCTAGATCCCAAACAGTTCTCTATTTTGTTGCAGCGCACCGTTCTCATTGAAGCAGGGCCGATTGCCCACGCAACGCCTCAGATCGATGGAGTCGAACTACTTCTTCAGGCTGCCGGGGCACCGCCTCGTGAAGTTGCATGCAACAGCACTACCGTTTGAACGCTGTGACGCAGACGATTCCCCCGCCCATTTCGAAATTCCGACCGACAAGCGAGTCGACCCCGCAATGGTGGCGTGATCCGTGTGCGATCGCATCCGTCATCGTCGCAATCATTCTCACCGCAATTGTGATCTGGCCAATCCTTAATGCAGTTCGAGCGGCTCTCGATCTTGATTGGCTACCCAGTGGCGACTGGGCGTTACTGACAATGCGAGTCGAAGACGTCGGGCGGGACACTCCAATTGTGGGTCCGTACTCTCGATTCGGATGGAACCACCCTGGTCCACTCATGTACTGGCTGCTAGCGGTCCCCTATCACCTCTTTGGCGAGAGACCAGAAGCGATTCTCGCCGCAGCGGCGACGCTAAACGCACTGACCGTTGCTGCCCTCAGCGCCGTCGCATGGCGAAGAGGCCGCCTGCCTTTGGTCGCCCTCACGATGACCGCGACTGTGATTCTCATCCATGCACTGGGTCCGGCAATGATCCGCGATCCTTGGAATCCATTCCTCACACTTCTTCCGCTCGCACTGACGGTTTTTCTTGTTTGGTCTGTCGTTGAAGGCGATTTTTGGATGTGGCCACCGTTGGCGTTTCTCGCGTCATTCGAGCTTCAGAGCCACATCGGTTATCTCCCAATGCTTGCAATGCTCGGGGTTTCGGTTGTCGTCATCACGTGGCGCCGGAAATCGTTCAACACTCTTCTGCCTGCTTCGACCAAACAGCGTTTTTGGGTCTTGGGAATCTCTATTGCGGTGGTCATCGGTTGCTGGCTTCCTGTCCTCCTCGACCAAGTTGTCGGCACGGGAAACCTTGGGGCAATTACTCACTACTTCTTCTCCAACGGCGATAGCCCCGCCGGGTTCGGTACCGCTTTTCATGTTGCGGCCGATCAATTGCGGCTTCCCTCAGCTCCGTGGCTTGGACGCAGTGAACTCACAGGCCTAGATGGCGCACTCCTAGGTTCAGGACTCACGGCCCTGATTGTTCCGATTTTGCCCATGGCAGGTTCGCTCTGGCTTGCTGTTCGAATGCGTGTACTCGCCGCTCTTCGTTTGCAACTCGTTGTGATTGCTACCGCTCTCGGCGGTTTGATCGCTACTGCTCGTGTCACCGGGCCACTTTTCGATTGGGTGGTCCGATGGTGGTGGGTCATCGCAAGCCTGTGGTGGCTTTCCATCGTCTGGGTTTTGTGGTCAGTGCTGTACGAGCGCATCACAACCCAATCATTGCAGCGCATCGCAACCGGACTCCTCGCCGTAGGAGCAGCGATCGTGACGTTGGCCGCGACGGGCCCAATCACTTCGGCAATATCCGCGACTCCGCCACCGAGTCCATCAACGGGCATCGTCCTCGACGGCTTCCTTCAACAGACGCTTGATGCTCTGCAGGGCTCGGGACCGCTCCTCGTCGTTACCACTGGTTCCATACGCGGCGACTATGGCGATGCACTTCGGCTCCAACTTGAGCGAGCAGGCATCCAAGTTGTTGCCGAGTCGAACATGATCAGCCACCTAGGTCCGCAACGCTCCGAATCGAACCGCACCCCGGTGGGCACGCTTTGGGTCGTCAGCGCTGACCAGATCACTCAGTTCAAGGCCGATCCGAGCATGACCTATCTCGGAGGATGGGATCCGCTCACTCAGGATCAACGAATTCAGTTCTTCGTCGATCAATCACTCCTTCAAGACCAGCTCATCGCGGCCGGTCGTGTCGACCTTGCCGAGGCACTCACGAACGGATCTGGAGGCGTCGACACCGAGGCCAAGGGGCTTGACGGAGTCGACTCGGCGCTCCTAGACCGTGTCGAAGCGCTACGCCGAAAGGGCGATCCCGTCGCTGTGTTCCTAAGGCCGGCTCGCACCTTCTAAGGCACAGCAAAATCCGACTGAGGGCCTTTAAATGGTCGATGTCGGCACCACCCCGCAGGAGTGGTTGACTTGATCGGTGCTAAACGTCCGTGACCTCGTTGTTGAAATCGGGGGGAAGACCATCGTTGATGGCACCACCTTTCAGGTGAGGGCGGGCGACAAGGTCGGACTCGTTGGGCGAAACGGAGCCGGGAAGACCACCCTCTTTCGGGTGTTGGGCGGCGATAACGCTCCAAAACGCGGAACCGTCGAACGATCAGGCGGCACCGGCTACCTCTCACAGGATCCTCGACAAGACGCCGTTGATCCCGAGACCCTTGCGATCACCCACGTGCTGTCGGGCCGAGGCTTCGATGTCGCTGTGAACCGTCTCGAGACACTTCGCCAGGCGATGGAAGTCAACCCTTCTGAGCAGAACATCACAAAGTTCACGAACGCTCAGGAGCGTTTCGAGATTGATGGTGGCTACGCCGCCGAATCTGACGCCCGAAAACTGGTTGACGGCCTTGGACTGCGCGCTGATCGCCTCGAACTTCCCATTGGTGCGCTCTCCGGCGGCGAGCGCCGACGCCTTGAACTTTCTCGCATCCTTTTTGCAGGCAGCGATCTCCTGCTACTCGATGAGCCAACGAACCACCTCGATGCCGATGCTCGCGACTGGTTGCTGTCATTCCTTCGCTCGTATCGAGGCGCACTTCTCGTCATCAGCCATGACCTCGACCTCCTTGACGAGGCCATCACCCGCGTCATCCACCTCGACCGCGAAGCAGAAGAAGCCACCGGCGAGATCGTCGAGTACCGGGGTACCTATAGCCAGTACCTCGTCTCACGAGAACGTGATGAAGAGCGCCTCAGCAAAATGGCCGAGCGCCAACAAAGCGAAATCAAACGATTGTCGACACTCGCTGATTCGATGCGCGGCCAAACGGCCAAACGCGCACGCGTCGCCAAAAATCTCGACAACCGAGCGCAACGAATCCGCTCGAACCAAGTTGAAGGTCCAGCGGCGCGACGGACAATCGAATTGCGATTCCCTCCCCCGCCGAGTTGTGGACGAACAGTTCTGACTGCAAATGGATTGTGGAAGAGTTACGGCGCAAATGATGTGTTCGCAGATGTCTCGTTTGATGTCGGTCGCGGTGAACGACTCTTAGTTATGGGTCTCAACGGTGCTGGAAAGACCAGCCTCCTGAAAATTCTCGCGGGTACGTCCGACCCTGACCTCGGAGATTTTGAACTTGGACTAAATGTTTCTGTCGGTTACTACGCCCAAGAACACGAAGGCATCGATTCGGGGATTTCGATGATCGACCACATGCGCCGTGACTCCGAACTTGGTGACGAAGGCGTCCGTGCGCTTCTCGGAATGTTCGGTCTTAGCGGAGACAAAGTGTTTCAAGATGCCGGAACGCTTTCCGGTGGTGAAAAGACAAAGCTTGCTCTCGCCCAACTCGTGGCGGGAAACCACAATCTTCTTCTGCTTGATGAGCCCACAAATAACCTCGATCCGATGTCGCGCACCGCGACCGGAACAGCACTTGCTGCATGGCCCGGAACAATGGTGATTGTGAGCCACGATGTTGAATTCGTCGAGGCACTCGCCCCTGACCGTGTACTTCTCATGCCCGACGGGCAACTCGATTACTTCTCGGCAGAATCGCTGGAGCTTGTGGCTCTCGCCTGAGCGCTACTCGCCGGCGGTGTCGGCACCGCTGCGTTCCCATTGAAGGTACGCCTCCATGAAACCATCGAGGTCACCGTCGAAAACTCCATCGACATTGCCGACTTCGTATCCCGAACGAAGGTCCTTAACCATTTGGTACGGCTGCGTCACGTAGGAGCGAATCTGACTTCCAAAGCCCACCGAACGCTGTTCGCCGCGAATGTTGGAGAGTTCCGCCATCCGTTCCTCGCGCTGCCGCTCGGCCAATTTCGCCCGAAGAATCTGCATGGCGCGATCTTTGTTCTGATGCTGGCTTCGCTCGTTCTGGCATGAGGTAACGATTCCGGTCGGCAAATGGGTAATGCGGACCGCGGAGTCCGTGACGTTCACATGCTGACCACCCGCACCGGAGGATCGGTAGGTGTCAATACGGAGTTCCTTTTCGTCGATCTCGATGTCGGGGACATCCTCGAGGAACGGAGTGACCTTGAGAGCCGCAAATGCTGTCTGACGTTTCCCCTGAGCGTTGAAAGGAGAAATGCGGACCAGCCGATGAACGCCGTGTTCAGAACGGAGTCGACCATACGCGTGGCGACCATTCACCAAAAACGTGGCGGAAGAGATGCCAGCCTCATTGCCAGCAGAGACTTCGTCGAGCTCAACATCGAAACCGCGCTTTTCTGCCCAGCGAAGGAACATCCGGAGCAGCATGTTTGCCCAATCCTGAGCGTCAGCACCACCTTCACCAGATTGGATTTCGCAGATTGCATTGGTGTCGTCGTACTCACCAGTGAAGAGAGCTCGAAGTTCCAGTTCACCGAGATCTGACGCAAGCGCAGCCATCGATCCTTCGACTTCTGCTTCGACCGACTCATCGTGTTCTTCGCGCCCAAGTTCGTGCAGTGTCTCGGCATCTTCGAGTCGCGTCGACAGTTGGTCGAAAAGTTCAAGATCTTCGGTGCAAGCCGACAACTCGCCATTGATCTTTCGAGCAAGGTCGGGATCGTCCCAGAGATCGGGCCGGCTCGCTTCGGTCTCGAGCTGTGGACGAGCCAGAAGGAGTTCTTCAATACGCAGGTACACCCGCGCTTCGTCGATCCGACGATGCAGATCGGCAAGTTCGTCGGAAAAATCCCTCATGCGCCGTGACAGACTTTGAACTTCTTGCCCGAACCGCAAGGGCAAGGAGCATTTCGAGGGGTTTTGTCCCAGTCACTCTTCACCGTTGGCGTGTTGGAGATCTCTTCGATTGCCTCAGGAGGAACTTCGAGGCCTTCCGCTGCGGCCTGAGCGCGTGCAGCGGCCTGCATGCCGCTAGGAGCCTCACTCGGGTCGACGGGAGCGGTGTATTGCAGGTTAGAAACCTGCGGTTCGTTCGTGCGAACCTGCTCGGCAACCGTCACCTGAGCGTGCATCACGTAGGTCACGAAGTCAGTCGCTATAGAGGTCATCATCGAACCGAACATCTCGTAGCCCTCTCGCTGCCACTCGATGAGCGGATCCTTCTGCCCCATGGCTCGGAGGTTGATTCCCTCCTGAAGGTAATCCATTTCGTAGAGATGCTCGCGCCACTTCTGATCGATGATGCGGAGCATTACCTGACGCTCAACTTCGCGCATCGTGTCGTCGCCAAATTCGGCCTCACGACGCTCGTAATAGGCGGTGGCTTCGCTCATGATGACTTCGTAGAGATCATCAGTTGTATGCGCAGCGTGAAGTGTGTCTTCAGTGATTTCGGTCGGCCACATCGCCGCGATTTCAGAATGGAGTCCGTGAAGATCCCATTCGTCGCGTTCGTCGCTGTCACAGAACGTTGTAATGGTTGAGTCAACTGCGTCTGCGAGGTATCCCATTGATTCCTCGCGAAGATCGGCATTGTCGAGAATTTGATCCCGGCGCTTGTAGATAACCTTGCGCTGCTCGTTCATGACTTCGTCGTATTTGAGAACGTTTTTACGGATTTCGGCGTTGCGTTGTTCCACAGTGTTCTGCGCACGCTCAATGGCCTTACTGACCATTTTCGCTTCAATCGGTACGTCGTCATCGAGCGTTTTGCCCATGACCCAGTTCATTGCTCCGGTTGCAAACAGGCGCATCAAGTCGTCTTCAAGCGACAGATAGAAACGGCTTTCACCTGGATCGCCCTGACGTCCGGAGCGACCACGTAACTGATTATCGATACGACGACTGTCGTGGCGCTCAGTGCCCAGCACATAGAGACCGCCGAGTTCCCGAACCTTGTCTCCGCCTTCGCGACACTCCGGCTCGTGAAGTGCAATGAGTTCAATGAGCCGGACCTGACC
The DNA here is from genome assembly GCA_005787345.1 of Actinomycetota bacterium. GTDB lineage: Bacteria > Actinomycetota > Acidimicrobiia > Acidimicrobiales > Acidimicrobilacustridaceae > Acidimicrobilacustris. The sequence goes on along the minus strand of SYBH01000008.1, from coordinate 1,194 downwards.
TTCTTCAGTCTCAGGATCAAGGCCTTCGGCCGCAAGATCACGGGCAGCTAGACCTTCGGCGTTGCCGCCGAGCAAAATATCGACACCTCGACCAGCCATATTGGTGGCGACGGTGACTGCGCCCAAACGACCGGCTTGCGCAACAATGTCGGCTTCACGGAAGTGGAGTTTTGCGTTCAGGATTTCGTGAGCGACTCCACGCTTGTTGAGATAGCGCGACAACGTTTCGGACTTTTCAACGGAAATTGTTCCGACAAGGACAGGTTGTCCCGCAGCGCTTCGTTCGGCAATGTCTTCGACAACGGCGTTGAATTTAGCGTCTTCGCTCTTGTAAATGAGATCGCCCTTATCGAGACGAATCATTGGTCGATGGGTCGGAATAGGAACGACATGGAGGTTGTAGGTTGCGAGGAACTCAGACGCTTCGGTTTCGGCGGTACCGGTCATGCCGGCCAACTTGTCGTACATCCGGAAGTAGTTCTGCAGAGTGACCGTTGCGAGAGTTTGATTCTCCTCCTCGATCTTCACTCCCTCCTTCGCCTCTACCGCTTGATGGAGACCTTCCGACCAACGACGACCATCAAGAATGCGACCAGTGAATTCATCGACGATCTTGACTTGACCCTGCTGGACCACATACTCCTTGTCGCGCTTGAAGAGTTCCTTGGCCCGCAGAGCCGCTTGCAATTGGTGCACCAGATTCTGCGAAACCTCGTCGTACATGTTCTCGACGCCAAGTGCTCGTTCGACCGCCTCGACACCTTCGTCGGTGGGAGCAACTGTTCGCTTCTCTTCATCGACGTCGTAATGAATGTCGCGTTTCAGGCCTCGAACAATCGAGGCGAACTGGTAGTAGATCTTGGCGGCGTCGGCGATGCGGCCAGAAATAATGAGTGGGGTGCGCGCTTCGTCAATGAGGATCGAGTCGATTTCGTCGACGATGCAATAGGAATGGCCACGCTGCACCTGCTCGGCGCGACTCATGGACATGTTGTCGCGCAAATAATCGACACCAAACTCGTTGTTCGTTCCGTAGGTGACATCGCACGCGTACTGCGCCCGTTTCACAGCGGGGTCGTTCATACCTGGGATCACCAGGCCTACTGAAAGCCCAAGGCTGCGGTGGACCCGACCCATCCAGTCAGAGTCTCTGGTGGCGAGATAGTCGTTCACCGTGACCACGTGCACGCACTT
>SYBH01000043.1 GCA_005787345.1 Actinomycetota bacterium | reverse complement strand
TCCAAGCACGCGCAATGTTGAGCGCATCGATTTCCGCAAAGCGGCAACTTCATCGGCGTTCAACGAACCAGCAGCGCGTGCTGGGTCCAGACCCGCACGCCACAACGTTTCATCGGTGAGCAAATTGCCGAGTCCCGCAATGCGGGCCTGGTCCATGAGCCGAGCCTTCAGCGGCGCGTTGCTGCCGGACAAGATCGACGTGAGTTGCGCGCGCGAAACATCGCCGGCATCGGGGCCAAGTCGTTCTTCATCGGGATCAAGCTCCACTCCGCCGAGTCGACGTGGGTCGCGCAAGCGCAGGGCGCCGCCACCTTCAAAATGCACTACGAATCGTTCCCATACGGGATCTTTTCGATGACTCGAATACTCAAGGCCCTCAATGGCGTCAACGCCGTCAAGTTCCAATACACCAGTCATGCCGAAGCGCAGACCAAGGGTAGGTCCGTCGTCGCTTGTATCGAGCAATAACAACTTTCCTCGACGACGATCGTTCACAAACGTTCGGCCCACTAGTGCAGCAACCACAGATGCTTCATCGGTGCCGCCTTTGAGGAACCATGCATCAGACGCGTCGACGGCAACGATGCGTCGACCCAACGATGCTGCAGCGGCTCGCCGGTAGATCTCGATTTCGAGCATCTCCGGCATGACAACTACTTGATCTGATCGATAGCTTGCGCGAAATCAGCGATGAGGTCGTCGGCGTGTTCCAGACCAACCGAAACACGAATTGTCGACGGTTGGATGCCCGCGGCTTCAAGTTCTTCGGGGCTCAGGCCAACATGCGTGGTTGATGCTGGATGGGTCACGAGCGTTTCAGGCCCACCAAGCGAGGTCGCCAACTGCGCGATCTGCACGGCTTCAACAAACGTGCGGCCAGCGTCAAGGCCACCAACCAGCTCAAAGGCCAATTGCCCACCAGGAACATCGAGTTGTCGTTGCGCAAGTTCGTACTGTGGATGCGATTCGAGACCAGGCCAACGCACCGACGCAACCTTCGGGTTCGCTTCAAGGAACTGTGCGATCTCTCCAGCGTTCTTGCTCTGACGTTCGAGGCGAACACCCAATGTGCGCAGACCGCGCAATGCGTTCATAGCATCGAACGGCGACGCGACCGCGCCTTGGATAACAGCAAAGGAATACAACCAGTCGATGTAGTCAGCAGCACCCGCAACAACACCGATTGTTGCGTCGTTGTGGCCAGCGATGCCCTTCGTGGCTGAATGGACAACAAGATCAATGCCGTACTCAAGTGGACGTTGCGCGAACGGTGTGGCGAAGGTGGAATCCACGACTTTGACCGGACCTTTAATCGCACCGAGTTCAGCAAGGTCGACGAGATCAAGACGAGGGTTCGCCGGGGTTTCGGCGTAAATCATTGTGGTGCGACCAGGGATGACCGCTGCAGCAAATGCTCCAGATTCAGTGCCATCGACGAACGTGACATCGATACCAAAGCGCGGGCACACCGCTTGGAACAACAACTGTGTTGCACCGTAGAGCTGGTTCTGCGTGACGATGTGGTCACCCTTCGAGCAAAGGCCCAACACAACAGCGCTGATAGCACCCATCCCCGATGCAAATGCTCGGGCTTTTTCAGCACCTTCAAGTTGCGCGATTGCATCTTCGAAACCAGCAACCGTCGGGTTTCCATAGCGGGCATAGAACCGCGACGGACCAACACCCGTTGCCATCTTGCGCGCTTCATCAACCGTTGGCGTCACGAACGTGGTCGTGGCCCAAAGGATTGGTGCAAGTGCGGTGTCGTTATCGGCACGACCCGCACGGATTGCAAGAGTTTCCGGATGGAGATGTGGAGCATCGCGTTCGTCTGTCATGAGTTCATCAGTTTCGTTTCAATTTCAGCAAGGAATGGTTTAAGCGCGGCGCCAACCGCCTGATGTTCGGTGAGGAATCCATCGTGACCGGCTTTGGAGTGAATGATCTCGTGTCGACTACTGCCGCCATTACTCACGATCTCGTCGTGTAACAGCTGTTGCTGGCGCGTTGGGTACAAGCCATCGGAGCTAATGGAAAGAGTGAGCACCGGGGCTGAGATTCGAGCGAGTGCACGCTGCAGCCCGCCGCGACCGCGACCCACATCGTGGAGATCCATGGCTTTGTTGATGACCAAGTACGAATTGGCATCGAAGCGGCGAATCAGTTTTTCGGCTTGATAGTCGAGGAAGCCCTCAACCGCAAAGCGTTGCCATGGGGTAAACCCTCGGTCCATCACGTCTTTTTCGCGACGGCCCTGCTTTGCGTCAATGAGTTCTTCGCTCTGGTAGGTAAGTGTCGCTTGTTCGCGCGCAAGACCGAGCCCAAAGTGCGGGCCTTCGTTGGAAGCAGCATCGTAGTAGTCGCCACCATTCCATTTGGGGTCAAGAATAATTGCGCTTCGCTGAACGCTGGACTGACCGATCTGGAACGCGCTGGCCGCAACGCAGGTCGCAAGCGGTGCGAGTGAGTGAACACGCTCGGGGAACATGATCCCCCATTCAAGAACTTGCATTCCGCCCATTGAGCCACCGATAACCGAAAGCCACTTCGCGACTCCCAGTTCGTCAGCAACCGCAGCCTGCGTACGAACGATGTCTCGAATAGTCACGACTGGAAACGATGAACCGTAGGGACGACCGGTTTCCGGATTCGTCGACGAAGGACCAGTAGTTCCTTGACAACCACCAAGAACATTCGTGCACACAACAAAGAATCGATTCGTGTCGATGGCTTTGCCCGGACCAATGAGCGAATCCCACCAACCTTCGGTGGGATGACCCGGACCGCTCGGTCCGGCTGCATGGCTATCGCCAGTCAGCGCATGACAAACAAGAATCGCGTTCGATGAATCAGCATCCAGTTCGCCCCAAGTTTCGTAGGCAACAGTGAGGCCCTTCAGTGAACCGCCGCCTTCAAGTTGAAATCTGCGATCAGGATCAAACGCGACGAACCGCCGTTGACCCACTGGGTCACCGGGACGCCACGCGCCAGAGGCGGGTAGCGGGTCGGCGCTCAGTGGCGCCCGACGGTTCACTTCTGTCAAAGCATCTCCTCGAACTGGTTGTTGCCGACACCGGAAGGTGAAAGCCGCATCCCCACCAAAGGTGGGTTGGCACCTTGGGTGTTCGCCCCAGGTTGCCGAGCCCGGAGAACCGAGCCACTCGTGATGTGAGAGTTAATGCTGCCAGCCCAACAGGGCCGAGGTCAAAGACCAGCCTTTTTCCCTTGGCGTTTCCGGCGCTGCGACCGGAAAGTCCACCAGTCCAAGACTGCCAACTGTTCGTGTTCACTAAGCCCATAGGCCGCCGTGAGAGTCCGGACTGCAGTCGTTAATTGCCCTGCCCGGAGTTGTTGAGATCCTTCAATCCAACGCTCACGATCAGTCGGCAGCGGGAGTTGTGCGAGTTGTGTGGCACTCAGCCGCACGGCTCCGGGGCTTCTCGCCGTGCCCGCCGCCTGGCGTGCAGCCCACACCGATGCCGGTGGAGCAATCAATGATGCAAGAAGGAGGTCGAGAGCGCCCGCGTCATCAGAACGAGGGAGAACGGAGATCACCGGAACCGATGGCCACAACATTCCGTCATAATCAGCAACCGCTTCGATCACACGTGTCTGCGTGGCTACCAACAGTTTCGGACGCTTGCGAAGTTCGAATGGCTTCGAAAGTTTCGCAACGTCGACAACGGGCTCGGCGAACGTCGTCCCCGCTATCCGAGCAGCGCGCGTTCCCCATAACAACCTTGCTGGATCAATCAATCCGACCGTGATGAGTGTGGGGAAATCTGCACTTTCGCTACCAACACTCCCCCGTTCAACCGTTGCCGCCGCAACGTCGTAGAACTCGTGTCGAAAACCGGCAGTGCATTCAGCAAGCGATGAAAGTGGTGTGCCCCTCAAACGCACCGAAGGCACACCCATTGCTTCAGCAGCAAGTTCGGTCCAGGTTGGAATGACATCGGTCTCGTTGTTACCCGATCCTGCGGCAACCGGCTGTGGCTTGCGAAGTACCGGCGCACATACATGCACCGCCGCATCGAACAACTGATCATCAGGAATCCAGATCGATTCAAGCGCCGGGCTCACGAAATCGCGAACAATTGCACCGTCGCGTGCACCAAGAATCGAGAGCGGTTGTACGAACACCACCGATCCGCCGGGGCGAACTGCATCAAGCGCTCGTACGAGCAACACGCCAGCGGTATCGGTATAACCCGCAGGCCGACCAAGAATGCGTGCCGCGCCCGCAACCGCGCTTTGGTCACGCACTGTCGCCCCCGCAAGTTGGCCACCAAATGGAGGATTCCCAACGACAACATCGAGATGCCCGTCGTTTGGCCACTGGTCGTTCAACGCGTCGCCCACAACGAAAACCGAGGGCAACTCGGCGGTAACTCCTTGCGCACGCGCCCAGACCAGCAACTCGGTTCGCGCGAGGTCGAGCGCTTCAGGGTCGATGTCCATCCCCCGCAAGCATGCGAGCGCATCGAATGGCGTGCGGCCCCGAGCCACAAGGGCATCGGCCGCAGCCAGCAGAAAGACTCCGGCCCCGCAGGTGGGGTCGCAAACAGAAAAGGGAACCTCCGACGCAATCGCTGACAGATGCACCGCGAATGCACGTTCAACTAGTTCATCGGCAACAGCTCGGGGCGTGTAATGGACTCCGTCTCGACGCCGACGAGTCGGATCAAGCGAGGTTTCGTAGTCCCGACCGAGATCGGACACGTTCAGCTAGCGGTTGAGTCGGAGCGCGGATCCCAAGAAGCGAGATCGGCAAGACGTTTATCGTTCGAAAACACCTCAACAATGGGCTGATTGAGTTTGAGGCGCTTTAGCAAACGCTTGACCTCAAGTTCCTCGTTCCACATCACCAGCGTGGCAACAACACCCTTGGCGCCGGCGCGTGCAGTACGGCCCGAACGATGCAGGTACGCCTTTGAGTCTTCCGGTGGGTCGTAATGAATGACAACGTCGACTTCATCGACGTGAATGCCTCGAGCAGCAACGTCGGTCGCAACGAGTGCCTTCAACTTGCCGTCGCTGAAGTCCTTGAGCGCCTTTTCGCGTTGACTCTGACGAAGGTCTCCGTGAATCGAAGCCGCATCGACTCCCTCGCGACGAAGGTTGTCGGCAACCCGATCGGCAGCACGCTTGGTGCGTACGAACACGATTGTACGGTTGGAATTCAGAATGATGGTCGCCGCCACCTTCACCTTGTCCATATCGTGCACCTGCAAGAAGCGGTGCTGCATCTGTTCAACGGTGACCTGTTCGGAAACAACCTCGTGCATGGCGGGGTCAGTTTGGTAACGCTTGATAAGCGTGTCGACGACGCCGTCAAGCGTGGCCGAGAACAACAAGGTCTGGTGTTGGCCAGGAACATGGCGAAGGATCCACTCAACCTGCGGAAGAAATCCCATATCGGCCATACGGTCGGCTTCATCGAGCACAACCTGGGTGATGTCGTCGAGGAAGATTTCTTTGCGTTCGATCATGTCGATCATGCGACCAGGAGTGGCTACAACGATCTCGACACCTTTTTCGAGTTCGGCAACCTGCGTTTCCATCTTGGCCCCGCCATAAATGGCAGTCACAGTCACGTCACGTACAACCCCGAGCGGAGCGAGTTCGTCACGTACCTGCGTTGCGAGCTCACGGGTGGGAACGAGAATGAGCGCTCTGGGACGACGCGCCTCGGCGCCCTTCACCTTTTCCAATAGCGGAAGACCAAAGGCAAGGGTCTTACCCGAACCGGTCTTGGCCTTGCCGCACACATCGCGACCAGCGAGCGCATCGGCAATGGTGAGCTCTTGCACCGCGAACGGCGACATAATGCCGCGAGATTCAAGTACGGCAGTGAGATCAGGCGAGACGCCCAGATCGGCAAACGTTGTCATGAGGTGGCTTTCCAAGAGGGAGGATGCGACACCCCTCCGGATGCCGCCGGACGACCGACGGTCGTCCCAACGCCGTCAATCCTACCGGCCGATACCTGAATGACCCATTCGGGAGCGATCCCTATTCAGGACGCAAGCGTGAAGGCTCCACCCTGAACGATCTGCACCGCAGCTGGGTAGGTGGGTTCATTCTGGGCGTCAAAGCCGAACGGGCCGAGCACCGTTTCCACCGTTCCAATTTTGCTCAACGCAACCTGAATATCGGCAGACGAGGCGGTCTTCGCCTTCTTCATTGCGGCCAGCAAAACCTGTATGGCGGCATAGCCCTGGGCAGCGAAGGAGTCTGGCGCCACGTTATTGGCCTTTGTGTAGGCCTCCGCAAACTTCTTCGACATCGCATTCGGTGAATTGATGTTCCACGAGCCCGAAACGATGAGTCCGTCTGCCCCTGCTCCCGATGATGTGACGACCGCTGCCGAGTTGAAGCCATTTCCACCTACACGTAACGCTTTTGTCGACGCAGTCGCCACGAGGAAATCGTCTGCAACTGCCGAACGAAGTGCGAAAAACACTGCGTCGGGTGAACTGGCCAAAGCTGCGCCGGCGACTGCACCGACTGGGGTAGACCCATCAACGTAGGTCTGCTCGCTGGTGATCGTGATGCCGTTCGCCTTCGCAGCAGCCCGGAACGAAGCCGCCGACCCCGTCGAGTAACCATCAGATGGTTCCCAGATGAGTGTCGCCGTCTTGACCGACCTCTTTGATTCCGCGTAGTTCACCGAAGCCGACACCATCGCATTTTCAGAAAGTGACACTCGCCAAATCAAATTCCCGATTGCGGCCATGTCAAGAGTGGCGTTGGTAACCCCGAGCACAGGGACACCAGCTGCTTGTGCAAATGGATTGGCGGCAGCGGCGACCGGCGAGAGTGTCGGGCCGAGTACAACCGTTGCACCTTCGGACAATGCCTTCTTCATCGCATCAGTTCCGGCTTGCGAGTCGGAAAGGTCGTCGTAGGTACTCAAATCGATCGATCCGTTGGCAAGTTCAGTTACCGCCAACACCGTTCCGTTCTGTTGCGCGATGCCATAGGCCGAAGCGCTACCGGTACTCGAGGCGATTGATGCAACTGCGATTGGACCCTTGGTGCCCGAGTCCGAGGAAGAACCACACGCAGCGGCAACAACTGCAAATGTCAAGGCGAGCACGGGAATGAAAACGCGGGTATGACGCATAAAGGGTTCAGGAAACCTTTGACTCGATGGCAGCAACGATTTCGTCGGCTTCAGGATCAACAGTGGGACGGAAACGGGTGACCGAACCATCGGCACCGACGAGGAACTTCTCGAAGTTCCACTGAACATCGCCAGCATCACCGCCAGAGTCGGCGACAGCCGTGAGTTCGGTATAGAGGCGATGACGATCGTCGCCGTTCACATCGATCTTTTCGGTGAGCGGGAACGACACGCCATAGGTAGCGGAGCAGAACTCGGCGATTTCTTCGGGCGTACCCGGTTCTTGACCCATGAACTGATTACACGGAACACCCAACACAGTGAACGAGTCGCCACCGAAACGCTTCTGCAAACGCTCAAGGCCTTCGTATTGGGGGGTGAGTCCGCACTTCGAGGCCACGTTCACAACCAGAACGGTCTTGCCATCGGTATCGGGAAGGGCCGCACCATCGAGGGCGGTGAGATCGGAAAGGTTCATTTGGAGGCTTCTTTCTCTGGTTCTGTTTCAGAAGTGGTTTCGGGAGACCATACGTGACCGTCACGATAGGGCTCGTCGGTATCGCTTTCGCGCCGGCGAACGCCTCGAACAATGAACACCAGGATGGCTCCGCCAATTCCAATGATCGACATCCAGATGTTGATCCGAAACGGTCCAATCATGCTGGCGTCATCGATGCGCAGGGCTTCAATCCACAGACGGCCAGCGAAGTACAGACCTACATAGAGCGGAAGGATGTTGCCCGGCCGCATGACACGCTTGTTGTCTACATAGAGAAGGAGTCCGCACAGAGCAAGGTTCCACAACATCTCGTAGAGGAACGTGGGTTGGAACACCGAAAATGCGATGTAGTCCAGCGGGCGATGCTGCACATCGATCTGCACACCCCACGGAAGGCTCGTGGGTTTGCCGAACAGTTCTTGATTCCACCAGTTGCCCAAACGACCAATGGCTTGAGCCAACGGAATGCCGGGCACCAGCGCGTCGATACCTGCCGACAGTCTCCAGCCACGACGATGCGCGGCCCACAGTCCGACGGCAACACCAAGAGCGACGCCACCGGGGATCCCGAGACCGCCCTGCCAGATCTTGAGTGCGTCGAGCCAACGACCCCCGTAGCTTCGCCAGTCCGTTGCAACGTGGTAGATCCGCGCTCCGATAAGGCCCGCGGGAACGGCCCAAAACGCAACGACGTACACGTCGTCGGGATCGCCACCACGCGCCCGCCAGCGTTTGCGGCCAAGTTCGACCGCAGCGAGAACGCCGAAGGCAATCATCAGTCCATACATTTGAAACGGACCGAGTTGGTTCGAGGATGGACTCGGGATTGAAGCAAGGAAAGAGTTCACAAGTTCACAGCGTTTCGTTGGAGATGGCGTAAAGGTCTTCGAAACCAGCAGTCACGGCGGACTCAAGCCCAAGCACACCGGGCAACAGGTTGTCGCAATAGAAGCGAGCAACCGTAATGCGTGCGTTCAGGTACTCGGCATCGCCAACACCAGCATCGATGTCGGCCTTTGCAGCAAGCGCGGAGTCGGCCAAGTAGCGAGCGCCAACAAGCAAACCGAACATGCGCAGGAACGGCGTTGCACCGGCGAGTGCGTTGCGCACGTCGGCAATGCCATGTTCCATCAACCACATCACCGTGTTGCGGACACAGGCCAACGATTCGTCGATGCGATCGCGAATACCGGCGAACTCAGAACCTGCAGCATCGAGACGAGCAACAAGCGAACTGATTTGCGCGAGGTAGTCGTCCATGACTCCCCCAGCGCGCATCGGTAGTTTGCGCCCGACAAGGTCCATGGCCTGAATGCCGTTGGTTCCCTCATAAATAGAGGTGATGCGGGCGTCGCGGT
>SYBH01000042.1 GCA_005787345.1 Actinomycetota bacterium | reverse complement strand
CCTGTGACCGCCGACGATCTCGCCGATGCGCAGATCACCACTCGCGATATCGATCGTGGCGACTCACCGCATTTCCTTCTTAAGGAAATCGGAGAAGCACCCGCTTCGTTCCGCAAGACACTGCGGGGCAAGTTGGTGGAACTCGATGGGCGTTCCGATGTGCTTCTAGGCGACGAAGTACTGTCACCCGAACTTCGTGCGGCATTGGCCAACGGGTCCATCATGCGAATCCTCGCGATTGGGCAAGGTACAGCAGCCGTAGCGGCCCGGGCGCTCCTTGAAGGGCTTGCCGCCTTTGCACCGACTTCTCCGGTGACAGTCGAAGCGATTCTTGCAACCGAACTCAGCGGCTTTCACCTCGCCGACTCCATGGTCGACACATTGGTCGTTGCCGTGAGCCAGTCGGGAACAACAACCGACACCAATAGAACCGTTGACTTAGTCCGTGCCCGTGGTGCGCATGTCGTCGCAATCGTGAACCGTCGCAATAGCGATCTCACTGACCGCGCTGATGGCGTTCTCTATACCTCTGACGGGCGCGACGTTGAAATGAGCGTCGCTTCAACGAAGGCGTTCTACGCGCAGATCGCAGCATGTTTCCTTCTCGCCGCTGCACTCGCCGATGCGATCGGCGTTTCATCGCCGGAACGCACTGCAGTTCTTGATGGACTTCGGCAGATTCCCGACGCGATGGAGCGCACGTTCGCGTTGCGTGACGACATCGAGGCCGCAGCGCAACGCGTCGCACCTTCACGTCGTTATTGGGCGATCGTGGGCAATGGGGCCAACCGCATCGCCGCCGAGGAAGTTCGCATCAAACTTTCTGAGCTTTGCTACAAAGCCATCGCGTGCGATGGAACGGAAGACAAGAAGCACATTGATCTTTCGTCCGAGCCAATGATCTTGGTCTGTGCGGCAGGTCTCCAGGGTTCCACTGCAGATGATGTTGCGAAGGAAGTCGCGATCTATCGGGCCCATAAGGCCGCGCCGGTGGTGATCGCCACACAAGGCGAAGAGCGCTTCTCGGCTGCACTCCAAGTCATTGCTGTACCCGAGGTGCATCCGCGACTCGCCTTCATTCTTTCCGCGATGGTCGGTCACCTCTTTGGGTATGAAGCCGCACTTGCCATTGATGCACAAGCCCGGCCGCTCCGAGAGGCGCGCGCCGCCATCGATTCAGCGGTTGCCGAGGGTCTTCCTGGCGATGGCGAGTCATTGCTCGAAGGTGTTCGCCCAGCTCTCAACGTGCTCGCCTCGCGCTATTTCGATGGACTTCGTAACGGGGAGTACAACGGTCACCTCGAAGCGAGTACCGCGGTGCGCCTGGCCACCGTGTGGCGCTTCGCCCTTGGCTCTGTGCCGTTGGAGTCCTACCAAGTTGAATACGGCAAGGTCGGGACGCCGGCAGTAGTCCTTGAGGATTTAGTTGCGGCGCTTACGTCAGCGATCGATGAACTGACGCGACCTGTTGACGCCATCAAGCATCAGGCCAAGACCGTCACTGTCGGTATTTCCCGCAGCGACGAAACGCTTATGCAGGTGCCGTTGGTGAAGGCAGTACTCAGCACTGGTGTCTCACGAGATCGACTCACCTATTCAACGCTGCGGACTCTGTCGGCACTTGAACCACTGGTCGACGAAGTCCTCGGCTACACGCGTTATGCAATCGAAGGTCATGTCGACCCGGCTGGCCGCGATGAAGCCCGGGTCGTCATTGTCGATCGGGGTGGACTTGCTCGCGATCTTCAAAGTCGGACCACCGATGATCCGCAGCTTCGGGGTACGAAGCGACTTGTTGCGGTTGAACACACCGTGTTGGTTGCGAAAGGTCGCAACGACGGGCGAACCGTAGTCATCGTCCCCGAAATCAAGGACGGAGAAACTACCGGGCTGTCGTTGCTTCACGTTCGTGTGCGCGATGACCTCGCGCTTCCCGCATTGCGATCAGTCTTGCAGGGTTATCGAAATCGTTATGCCGCCATCAAACATGCGGTAACCGAAACTGAACCGATCTTCCGCGACGATCTACTGACCGACGTTCCTGTCATTGAGTTGATGACCGAACCGGTGAACTTGCTGGCCGAACACTGGCGCTCATGATTCTGGGAATCGGAAACGATCTGGTTGACCTTGATCGCTTCCGTCGTGTACTCGAACGCCGACCGGGACTCATAGAAAAACTTTTCACTGAAGCCGAGCGAGAGTACGCACTTCGTCGTGCTGACCCAACAGAACGCTTTGCCGTTCGATTCGCCGCGAAAGAAGCCGTCCTGAAGGCGATGGGTGTTGGGATTGGCGCTGCGAACTGGCACGAGATCGAAGTGCTTCGCGACGAAGACGGAAGACCTTCACTTTCGTTAACGGGCCGAGCCGCTGCATTGGCCGCGCAGCAGGGAGTCGAGAGTTGGCGACTCACGCTCAGCCACTCGGAGATCGTTGCGCAGGCTGTCGTCGTTGCCCTCGGTACAGAGAATGCTTCGCCGATGCTCGGTCCATTCGGTGCCCAGGCGTTGCCGTCTCCCGATGCGATCGATGGCGGGGGACTTGTGCCCATCGTGACCCCGGAGGAAATGAATGCGATCGATCGCGCCGCTCCAGAACCGGTTGAGGAACTCATCAACCGAGCCGGTGGAGTGGTCGCTCGCGCAGCGATCGAACTGCTCGGCGGCGCTTATGGACGGCGCGTCGTTGTGCTCGTAGGCAAGGGCAATAACGGTAACGATGGTCGCAACGCCGCAGCGCGGCTCAAAGCGCAAGGTGTGCATGTCACAGTTTGCGAGGTTGAAGACGCCCCCGATGTTCTTCCCGATTGTGATCTCGTGATCGACGCGGCGTTCGGCACGGGCTTTCGCGGCGAGTGGGACGCGCCCATTGCGCCCCCGGGGTGCCTCGTTCTTGCTGTCGATATTCCATCGGGAATCAACGGCCTTAATGGTTCGAGTGCAGGCGCAGTTCTCGAGGCCGACGCAACGATCACATTCGCTGCACTCAAGCCGGGCAATGTGTTTGGTGATGGTCTTTCATGCAGTGGCGAACTCACTGTTGCTGACATCGGACTCGACACGCGCGCAGCGCGAGCTCACCTTGTAGGCGCTGCTGTGGCCGCATCCTGGATTCCCGATCCCGCAAGCGACGCTCACAAATGGCAACGCGCCGTTTGGGTTGTCGCGGGTAGTCCGGGGATGGGGGGTGCGGCGGCATTGTGTTCTGGCGCGGCAGCACGAACCGGCGCGGGGTACGTGAGGGTCTCGACTCCCGGCGGCGCAGCAACTGATCTTCCGGTTGAAATCGTGCGCACCGACCTTCCGCCAGAGACATGGGCTGGCGAAGTCATTGCTGACCTCGCAAGATTTGATGCACTTGTGATTGGTAATGGTCTCGGTATCGCTGATGCGACGAAGGAACAGATTCGTCAGGTCGTTGCCGCGGCAACTGGTCGGGGAGTCCCGATCGTTGTTGATGCCGACGGTCTCACGGCACTTGGTACTGAGGTGTCGCGTTTCGTTTCTCAAACCACCGTGCTCACGCCGCACGATGGTGAATTCGCGCGGCTTATGGGGCGCGCGCCCGGGGATGATCGCATTGCCGATGCGCGCGCACTCGCAGCCGACAGTGGCGCGGTTGTGCTGCTCAAGGGGAGATCAACAGTGGTTGCCGCCCCCGATGGCGATGTGCTTGTCTCGATTGCTGGCGATCAACGGTTGGCAACCGCCGGAACGGGTGACGTCCTAGCTGGAATAATCGGCGCATTGCTTGCGAGTGGGGTTGAACCCCTTCGTGCCGCGGCCGGCGGCGCATTCCTCCACGGTCGGGCCGGAGCCCTAGGCTGGCGGCGTGGACTGGTAGCGGGCGATCTCATCGCTCATCTTCCAGCCGTGCTCGACGACTTGACCTTTCTGCGGCCTTAGCGGCGCGGATCTTGGAGGAACGATGCTGCGAGAACTGCCTGTTCGTGAGGTCATGGTCAGCGATGTCCTGACCTTTGCCCCGGGGGACAATGTGATGGACGCAATGCGGACCATGCTCGTGCGTGATGTCGACGGTGCCCCCGTCGTCGATGACGATGGATCGATCGTCGGGTTGTTGTCGACCGCTGACCTCATCGTTGAAGAGGCACGTATTCATCTCCCCACCGTGATCACTCTGCTCGGCGCCTACATCGAACTTCCATCTTCAAAAAAGCAGTTCGACCGCGACGTCGAAAAGGCGCTTGGGTCCACTGTCGGCGAAGTTATGGGCGACGCGGCGCCAACGCTGAGTCCCGATGACACGGTCGAACATGCGGCCACGATCATGCATGAGCAGGGTGCCGATCGCCTTCCTGTTATCGACGAATCCGGTTCACTGGTGGGCATCGTCGCTCGCGGCGACATCGTTCGCGCCATTGTGAACGAACAGGACGCGGGCAAGTAGCACGATGCGTGCTGCGCGCGTCGAGGTGGACCTCGGAGCGGTCGCCCACAACGTGGGTGTTCTGCGCTCATTGGTCGCGCCGTCATTGGTGTGCGCTGTCGTAAAGGCCGATGGGTATGGTCATGGGGCAATTGCGGTGAGCGAAGCCGCACTCGATGCCGGTGCTGACTGGCTCGCCGTTGCGCTCATTGAAGAAGCCGCAGTGCTGCGTAAGGCGGGTATCACCGCCCCAATTCTTCTTCTTTCACAACCGCGCCTCGCCGATCTCTCGGCTGTCGTGCGTTACGACCTACGCGTTTGCATCACTTCGCCGGTCGCCGTTGAACTCCTCGCGAACGCTGCCCGCGAACAGGGCAAAGTTGTTCCTGTTCACGTGAAGGTCGATACCGGCATGAACCGGGTCGGCGTTGCACCGGCCGATGCGCTCTCGCTTGCGCGTGAAGTTGTGAAGCGCCCCGAATTAGTGCTCGAAGGTGTATTTACGCATTTTGCGGTGGCCGACGAACCCGATAATCCCTTCACTGACGAACAACTCGATCGTTACGACGCCGTACTGACTCAGTTGGGCGATGCGGGAATCTTCCCGTCGATTCGTCATTCGGCAAACTCCGCCGCCGCCATTGCCCACCCTCGCGGTCGCTACGACCTTGTACGAGTCGGGATTGTGGTCTACGGCATTGCTCCTGCGCCAGGGATTGAAGGAACTCCCGATCTTCGCCCTGCTCTTTCATTATTTGCCGAAGTCTCGACGGTGAAGCGGGTGAAGGCTGGCGAAGGAATCTCCTACGGCCTCCGACACCGTTTCGAATCCGATGCCACTGTTGCGACAGTTCCCATTGGCTATGCCGACGGTATTCCTCGGCGATTCGGGCTCGTCGGTGGCGAAGTCCTCATTGGGGGCAAGAAGCGCCGCATAGTCGGTGTCGTCACCATGGATCAGCTCATGGTCGACTGCGGTGACGACCACGTTGAAGTGGGCGACGAAGTTGTGCTTATTGGCACCCAAGGCAAAGAAACGATCACTGCTGAAGAAGTCGCGGGCCATCTCGACACGATCGCTTACGAAATTATCTGCGGGATTGGTCCGCGAGTTCCTCGCTATTACATCTGAAGGCATTTACTTTCGTCAGATTGCGACGCGGCTTGGGTTGGCGCCCGTTACCGACTTCATTTGTGCCACCAATACAAGGAACTGTGCCTCGGTGCCGGTAGGTGGATCGAGGTAGTACTGCCAGTTCGCCGTCTCGGGCATAAAGGCCTTGCCCTCGATCGTGAGATCGTAGATCCCAAGATCCTTCACGCTCGTGGCTGCGTCGCCAGCAAGTGCCCTGAGGAAAACAAACGTCCCGTATTTCGGGGTTGTCAAGGTTTTTGCGACCTCAGCATTCGTCGAAGGGTTGCCCGTCAGATTGAAGCGAGTGCGCGAATAGGACTGGACGACGTTCATGAATGCCGTTGCGATGGGGCTGATGTCGAAACGGTCGGCGAAGGCTGAGAGGAGGTTGCCGAAAGGATCGATATAGGCGACGGCATTTGTGGCTTGGGGTGTTCGAGCGACGAGGTCGCTCAGAAGCGTCTGAAGTGCAGAATCAGGACGGCGGAAATCCGCAAGGCGGAGGGTAAATGCGTGTGGAGAGGCTTCAACTAGCGCTTGACGAATGGGCGAAGTCGTAGGAAGTGTCCCCGGGTCGATCATTTCGATTGGTTCGAGCCCTGGGAACTTTCGGTTGGCCGCCACAACTGCTCGACTCTCATCGAAGACAGTGGTGCAGTCGTCGGCAGTCGGCTTCGTGAGTGAAGTGGACACGAATGCTGGGCCCGATGAAGCGCCGACCTGAGCACGAACTCCGTCGATTGCGTAGTAGGTGAAGGATTTCTGCGCCTGTGCGCGTAGGTCTGGTGGCAAGTCTGGGTAGGTGCAATCGAATGTGTAATTAATTCCCGACGGATCGTCGAATGCAACGACGCCGACGTTGAATCCGGCGGCGAGGAGTGAGCCTGCGCACTGTGCGCATGGGTCTAGAGAAGTGACCACCGTCAATTCGGACGGCTTTGGCAAACCGAGCGCCGACGCATTCTCGTAGTACCACGACACCAATTGTCGTTCGCCGTGGTTTGTAGGATCAAAGAGAAACGAGGTTCCACTGAGACCAGACTGCCCGTTAGGCAGGGATTGGATCACAGTGTTGTGCCCTTCATGAATAATTCGTCCTGATGCGTTGTCGATGATCACGCCGCCAACGCCAAACGAACCCTCGGCGAGAGCCTGACGTGCCTGTGCGAGCACGACCACGCCAGCGGATTCGGCGGTTGTCAGGATCCCATTATCTGCCCTTGATCGATTTGAATTGTCGGTGCTCGAGCAGGCGACGAGAGATCCAAAGGTCACCGTTGCACCTGCCGCACCAAGAAATCCGAGAACCGCCCGTCGACTTACGAGGTGACTCCCGCCGCTTTGTTCGCCCATTTTGCAAACACTAGTCGGGAACGTCTGAGGGCCATTAGCCTGCGTCAACTGGTGATAGTCGGCCACAACCCTTAAGCATCGGTAGCCTCGGGGCGTGATCTTTGCCCGCACCACTTCGCCGGAAGAGACGAAAGAACTCGCTGCTGCGCTCGCCGAATTGGCGCGTCCGGGAGATCTGTTGCTTCTGGCTGGTGATCTCGGCGCGGGCAAGACCGCATTCACTCAAGGATTTGGCGCGGCCCTGGGGATCGACGATCTCATTACTTCGCCCACATTCACATTGGTAAACACTTACGAGGGTCGCCTTGAACTGAATCACCTCGACGTCTACCGCCTTGAGGCACTCGGCGAGGTTCTCGACCTTGGGATTCCCGAAATGCTTGACGACGGTGGCGTGACCGTTATCGAGTGGGGCGATTCGGTTGCACCCGCGCTGCCCGCTGACTATCTCGAGATTCGATTCTCGTTCGACGAGGTCGCGATCTCGGTGGATCCCACAGGCGCCGCCGACGATGTCCGAATTCTTGAACTTGTTCCCGTCGGAGCTCGTTGGAGCGCGCGAATTCGAGCCGTTGCTACTGCGGTCGCTCCGTGGATTCACGAACCCGATGGAGACGACTGATGCTGATCGTTGGAATCGATACAGCAACAGTGCAGGTCTCTGTCGCGGTTGGTGGACACGAAGGTGTGCTCGCCGCAACGCAGTCAAGCCGTGGACGTCAGCACGCGGAAGTTCTCACTCCTGCGATTGAGTTCGCATGCAAGCAGGCGCGCATTGAGCTTTCGGAAATCAGCGTTGTAGCTGTTGACCTCGGCCCTGGGTTATTCACAGGACTTCGCGTTGGTGTCGCTGCGGCAAAGGCGATGGCCTACGCGCTCGATGTTCCGATGATTGGTGTCCCAAGTCTTGACCTGCTGGCGTTCCCGGTTCGGTTCACATCGCGTCTCATCGTCGCAACAATCGATGCACGTCGCGGCGAACTCTTCTACGCCTTCTACCGGCAGGTTCCGGGCGGCATCCAGCGCATCACCGATCATCAGGTAGGTACCCCCGATGATCTCGCGTCAGAACTCATGGCCTCGGGCGAGGAATGTCTTCTCGTCGGCGATGGCGCTATTCGCTACAGCGAAGTCTTCGATGGTTTGAAGAAGTGCGAAATCGCTGAAGAAGGCTTCGCCTATCCGAATGCGACCTCACTTGTGATGCTGGCCCACGCTCAGGCACTCCGTGAGCAGTGGGTGAAGCCGTGGGATCTTGAGCCGATGTATTTGCGCAAACCCGATGCGGAAATCAATTGGTCGACGAGACCGGGCGCCTGAGTATGACGATAACGAGCCCGACGGTGACGATTACCACGATGAGGCGCCGCCATCTGCGCAACGTCCTTCGTATCGAGGAACAAACGAGTTCCACCCCTTGGTCGCTAGGTCTTTTCCTTGCTGAAGTCCGTCGTGATGAGCGCGATTACATCGTTGCTCTGTCTGATGACGACGAGCGTGTTCTCGGCTTTGCGGGCCTGCTCTATGTCGTTGGTGAAGGGCACGTAACTACTGTTTCCGTCGACCCCAACGTCCAAAGGGGTCGTATTGGAACGCGTCTCATGCTCGAACTTGCTCGCCGTGCAATAACTCATGGTTCCGACTCGATCACCCTCGAAGTGCGCGCGTCCAACAAAGCCGCACTGGCGCTCTACCGGCGCTTTGGCTTCGCTCCGTCGGGTGTTCGCAAGGACTATTACAAAGACCCCACTGAAGATGCATTGGTCTTGTGGGCGCACGACATTGATTCGCCTGCGTACGCCGAACGCCTCGCGTTCATCGAAGAACAACTTTCGGGCGCCCCGATTGACCACAAGGAACTCGCATGACTGGAACTCGCGTACTCGGAATTGAAACGAGTTGTGACGAAACTGCTGCCGCTGTTGTTGTAGACGGTCATCGGGTTCTTTCATCGGTTGTTTCGAGTCAGATTGATTTGCACGCGCGTTACGGCGGCGTTGTTCCGGAAATTGCTAGCCGCGCACATGTCGAACTCCTCACACCAGTCATTGCCCGTTCACTCATCGAAGCGGGCATTCAGGATGATCACGTTGACGCAGTTGCGGCAACAGTTGGTCCCGGACTCATCGGAGCGCTTCTTGTTGGAGTGAGCGCAGCAAAGACACTTGCGCTCGTTTGGGATGTCCCATTCGTTGCGGTGAACCATCTTGAAGCGCATCTCTACGCCGCGTTACTTGAAGACCCGGAAATTGAACTTCCCGTTGTTGTGTTGTTGGTATCGGGTGGACACACACTCCTCGTACTCATGACAGGCCACGGCCAGTACCGAGTGCTGGGTTCCACGATCGATGACGCCGCTGGCGAAGCCTTCGACAAGGTCGCTCGTTACCTCGGCCTCGGCTATCCCGGGGGCCCGGCCATCGACGCGATCTCGATGGAAGGCGATCCGCAGTCGATGCAGTTCCCGCGCGCCATGCTCAACGAGGGTTACGACTTTTCCTTTTCAGGCCTGAAGACTTCGGTCGTCAATCACGTTCGTCGGAATCCTGAAGTGCATACCGCTGATGTCGCCGCTGCCTTCCAGGAAGCGGTTGTCGAGGTGCTCGTTACGAAAGCCCGGCGGGCCGCTCGAGATCACGGCGCCAAGGGCCTGTGCCTCGCCGGGGGAGTCGCAGCCAATTCGCTCCTTCGCGAACGACTGCTCGATGCATGCGTGGCCGACGGTCTTCGGGCCTTCCTT
>SYBH01000041.1 GCA_005787345.1 Actinomycetota bacterium | reverse complement strand
GTGAGCGGTCTCCTGACGAAACCTGCTGTCACCGTTTGGTCCAACCGCGAGCCGAGAACCCCGTTTGTTTCGCTCGATGTCAGCGCTGAGGCCGAGGAAGCCACGGAGCGCCGCCCGGTACACCCAGACCTCACCGGTGCCGGAGTCGTCGTGGGTGCCACGGTGATTCCAGGTCGTGGGGGAGAACTCACCACGGTTGCACTCGTTGAGGCCGACGGAATTCGCTCGGTCGTGCAAAGTCACGATCAAGCGTTGGGCGAGACGTTCATGGCGGCCGATCCGGTTGGACTCTCCATCATCATTGGTGATCCTGGGGAATTCGCGCTGGCCTAAGTCCCAGGCCGTAGTCACTGGTAGGCCCATTGGGGTCCAGCGAACTAACTGGAAAGTTCGGGCCCGCCGAATGCGACGCTTCGTCAGAATCGTGACAAACTGACGGTCCGTCAGATTCTCGGTGAGTGCCGAGAGACGCTCAGGAGGCCCCCATGGAAATCCCTCGCATCATTTCGGTCGATGATCACGTCGTCGAACCCCCCGATCTGTGGTCGGCCCGACTTCCGGAAAAGTACCGTGACCGCGGTCCCCGCATTGAACGCCACAAGGTGTCGATGACGATCACCGGTGGCTATGGCTTTACCGTCGACGATCCCAACGGCAAAGACTGCGATGTTTGGTACTACGACGATCTCGTTTATCCGTTCACACGACTTTCGGCTGCGGTCGGCGCCGAGGTTGTGCAAAACGAACCGTGCACCTTCGACGACATCCTCGTCGGTTGCTATGACCAAACCGCTCGGCTTGCCGACATGGACGCGAACCATGTCGAAGCATCGATTTGCTTTCCGAACATCCTTCCTCGCTTTTGCGGACAGGCATTCCTTGAACGTGAAGACAAGGAACTCGCACT
This sequence comes from Actinomycetota bacterium, assembly GCA_005787345.1. Taxonomy (GTDB): domain Bacteria; phylum Actinomycetota; class Acidimicrobiia; order Acidimicrobiales; family Acidimicrobilacustridaceae; genus Acidimicrobilacustris. The sequence continues at coordinate 3,928 of SYBH01000041.1, read as the reverse complement.
GCTTTGCATCCAGGTCTACAACGACTGGATGATCGACGAGTGGTGTGGCGGCGCCGGTTACGGCCGTCTCATTCCTCTGACAATGATTCCTTTGTGGGATGTTGACCTGGCTGTTGCTGAAGTCAAGCGCTGTGCAGCAAAGGGCAGCCACAACATCACCTTCTCGGAAAACCCAGTTCCGCTCGGGCTTCCGTCATTGCACTCAGGTCACTGGGAAAAGTTGTTTGCTGCGTGCGTCGAGACCGACACCGTCATCAACATGCACATCGGTTCCTCGTCGAAGATGCCTTCGACTGCTCCCGATGCTCCGTTCATCATTTCCTCAACGTTGACGTTCCAAAACGCGATGGGCTCATTGCTTGATTTCGTCTTCGGTGGCGTCTTCGAACGCTTCCCTGATCTGCGCGTTGCCTACTCCGAAGGTCAGGCCGGCTGGCTTCCGTACATCCTTGAGCGTTCCGACAAGTTGTGGGAAGAGCGTTTGCTCGACACCACCGGTTTTGGTTCCAATCTCAAGCAGCCGCCGTCCACCTACATGAAGCAGAACGTTTGGTACTGCGTGTTTGACGACGAAACCGCCATGAAGAATCGCGATGTCATCGGGATCGACCGCCTCACATTTGAGGTCGACTACCCGCATGCCGACTCCACCTTCCCGCATACCAAAGAGGTTGCTGAGCGCATGGCAGCGAAGGCCGGCTTCAACGACTACGAGGCGCATCGCTTCTTCCGAGGCAATGCCATCGACCTCTACAAACTGGACAAGTACTACGGGATCATGAAATAGATCTCCGCCTCCGAGAATTTCGAAGGACCCGGCCCAATTCTGAGCCGGGTCCTTCTCGTTTTCCGGCTGGGATCTGTCGGATGTAGAGCCGACGCAGGCTCACCGCTAGCCTTCGCCATCGTTAACAGCACACCTCTGGGGGAAACATGACAGACAAGCGATTGCTCGATCGGGTTGCCGTGATCACCGGTGCCGGCGACGGCATTGGCAAGGGAATTGCGCGCCGATTTGCCCAAGAAGGCGCCCGGGTTGTGATCGCCGAGATCGATGGCGAAACCGGACCAATGGTGGCGCAGGAACTGCAAGATGACTTCGGAGTCGAAGCGTTCTACCTCCATACCGATGCGACCAAAGAAGAAGACAACCGGCGCGCAGTGAAAGAAGCGGTGGCTCGCTGGGGAACCGTGGACATCTTGGTGAATAACGCGTGGGGCGGCGATCGTGCTGGTCTGCAGCGTGTCGACAAGATGCCAGATGATGCAATGGACCACGCATGGCACATGAATGTGATGGGTCCGTTCTGGGCGATGAAAGAAGCGTTCCCGCATATGCGCGCACAGGGCAAGGGGCGCATCATCAACATCTGTTCACTCAATGGTGTGAATGCTCACATGGGCAGCGTTCACTACAACTCCACCAAGGAAGCGCTCCGTTCACTCACCCGCACCGCAGCGCGTGAATGGGCAGGCTTCGGAATTACGGCCAACGTGATTTGCCCCGGCGCCAAGACCACTGCATTCCGAATGTTTGAACAGATGGCCCCGCAGGTGGCGGCGGAATCAGAAGCAGCGAACCCGATGGGTCATCTCGGTGATCCTGAAGCGGAAATCGCGCCGGTCGCCTTCTTCCTGGCCAGCGACGACTCTTGCTACATCACTGGCAACACGTTGTTCGCCGACGGCGGCAGTCACATCAATGGCGCTGTTTGGGTCCCCGACCTCAGCGACTGATCTCACTCAACTTTTCATTTCGAACGAGCGACGCAGACGCGTCACGAAAGGTGCACCATGAAAATCGGACTCGTATGGGGGTATTGGCCAGCACAGCCCCCCAAGGACTTTGTTGAAATCACCCAAGAAGCAGAGAAGGTCGGATTCAACTCGGTCTGGACTGCAGAGTCTTGGGGGTCCGATGCGTTCACTCCGCTTACCTGGCTCGCAGCGCACACCTCAAAGATCAAACTCGGAACGGGAGTCGTGCAGTTGTCCGCACGCACTCCCGTTGCGACAGCAATGGCGGCAATGACGTTGGATCATCTTTCGAATGGTCGCGTCATTCTCGGTCTTGGTGTTTCAGGTCCGCAGGTTGTCGAGGGTTGGTACGGCCGTCCCTCGAATAAGCCATTGGCTCGCACCCGCGAATATGTCGACATCATTCGCAGGGCATTGCGTCGCGAGGGCCCACTCGAAAACGATGGCGAGTTCTACCCGATGCCCTATCGCGGCGAAGGTTCCGTTGGTCTTGGAAAACCGCTGAAGATCATGACCCATCCGTTGCGTTCGGAAATTCCGATTTATCTCGGTGCCGAAGGTCCGAAGAACGTCGCGCAGACTGCAGAGATCGCCGACGGCTGGCTTCCCCTCTACTACTCACCGTTCCGTCAAGAGGTCTACGCCGAGCAACTCACCGCCGCCAAAGAAGGATTCGGGATCAGTTCCCTCGTGACCTTCAACGTGACCGATGACGTTGCGACTGGTCTTTGGCCGGTGAAGGCAACGCTTGGCTTCTACATCGGGGGCATGGGTGCGAAGGGGCAGAACTACCACACCAAACTCATGGCCCGTATGGGATTCGAAGAAGAGGCTTACAAGATCCAAGACCTGTTCTTTGCCGGCAAGCGCGAAGAGGCAATTGCCGCTGTTCCCGACGACTTCGCTGATGAAATCTCATTGGTCGGCCCAGCGTCGAGGATCAAGGAACGGCTTGAGCACTGGCGCAACTCGCCGATTACCGAGCTTCTCATTTCGGCCCGTAGCCCCGAAGCGCTTCGTCAGGCGGCTGAGCTCGTCGCCGGCTGAGCGCGTCGCTTCCTGCGTTTTCCTTCCCACTATTTACTTTCAACAACTTTTTCCGGAGTCTCGATGTCCTCGTACAACCTTGGTGACCTGATCGAACTGGTCGCTGCCGCAAACGCTGACCGCCTCGCAGTTGTTGGTGGTGGCACTCGCTACACCTTCGATGAGTTCGATAAACGAACCAACCAGGTCGCGCAGATGCTCATTGGGCTGGGTTGTGAGCCGGGGGCAAAGGTCGCGGTCTACGCCTGGAACCGTGTTGAGTGGGCAGAACTGCTTTTCGGTTCGTTCAAGGCTCGCGTTATCCCGATCAACGTGAACTATCGGTACGTTGCTCACGAACTTGAGTATTTGTTCGATAACTCCGACAGCGAGGTCGTGGTGTTCGAACGAGGATTTGCTCCGGTCATCGACGAGATTCGCTCGAAGCTCACAAAGGTCCGCGAATTCGTTGTTATCGAAGACGGAACAGACCACCCAACGCCGTGGGCGAAGGACTACGACGAACTCGTTAACGAACAACCCGACGCAACATTCACAAACGGGCGCACCGGCGACGACCTGTACTTCCTCTACACCGGCGGAACCACGGGCATGCCTAAGGGAGTCATGTGGCGCCACGAAGACATCTTCTTCGCTGCACTCAGCAGCGCTCTTGGTGCTCCGATTGCCTCACCCGAAGAAATCAGTCAGCGTTCGCTGCCAGTCGAATTCGCACTGCCAAGCCTCATCATCGCCCCGCTTATGCACGGGGCAGCGCAATGGGGAATGTGCAACATGCTCTTTGCTGGAGGTCCAATCGTTCTTTACACCGGTCACGGTTTCGATGCGCATGAGATTTGGTCAATTGCTGAGCGCGAGAAGTGCATGGGCATCACGCTGGTTGGCGATGCAATGGGTCGTCCGCTCGCCGATGCTCTCGTCGACGGAAAGCAGACCTGGGACTTGTCGTGTGTAGTCCGCATCGGTTCGGGCGGTGGCGTTGTCTCTCCAGCAGTTCAGCAAGCGTTGAAAGATGCTCTTCCGCACATCATGGTGATGGACAGCTACGGCGCGTCGGAAACCGGTGCGGGTGGTATGTCCGCTGAAGGCGGAGCACGTCGCTTTCTGGTGTCGCCCGAGTTGC
>SYBH01000040.1 GCA_005787345.1 Actinomycetota bacterium | reverse complement strand
ATCCGTCAGGCCATCACTCGTGGTATCGCCAACACTGGTCGAACCATCCGGCTCCCAGTTCACGCTGGCGACACGCTCGCTCGTTTGCAGAAGGCGCGTGCGCGACTTGAACTGAAGCTTGGTCGTCCCGCAACTCTCGCCGAACTTTCGGCCGAGGTTGAAATGCCGGAGGACAAAGTCACCGAAGCTCTTCGTTTCGCTGCCGAACCCCTTTCGCTTTCCGAGCCGCTTCGTGAAGACGGCGACGCCGAACTTGGCGACGTTGTTGAAGATCGCTCTGCTGAATCTCCATTCGAGGTTGCTGCCACTGCGCTGCTCCCCGAGGAAATCAGCCGACTGCTTTCACCACTCGACGAACGCGAGCGCGAGATCCTCAAACTTCGTTTCGGTCTCGACCGCGGCGAACCTCGCACGCTCGAAGAAGTTGGCGAACACTTCAACCTCACTCGCGAGCGCATTCGTCAGATCGAAGCCCGTGCAATGTCGAAGCTTCGTCATCCGTCGTCAGATACCGGCGCGCGCGACCTACTCGCCGTCTGATCGTTTCGCGGAGTTGCCGCGGTCATGACTGATCAGTTCGACGACGATACCGATCCCGAGATTTCACCAACCGGTGTTCCACCGGCGCCTTCGGTGACTCCCGGACCAAACCCGCCGCCGCCGACATCGGCAATTGACGAGGCCGCCGAGCAACGTGGTTGCGTCGCAGTACTCATCGTCGGTGCAGTCCTGGCGATCATTGCGCTAGTTCTCGCCATCGTGCTGGTAGTCATCGGCCTTCGGATCTTCGGAGAATCCGACGAGGTTGCCAACGCAAAAATTCTGCAAGAGGTTTACTCCGAAACCGGAATTTCTAGTTCCACCGGCGATGCTGTCCACCCGCCACAGCGCGATATCAACCTTGGAGTCTGCGAAAGCGATGGCGGCGATGGCGTGAAGGCCGCCGGGACCCTCACCAACTGGACGAGCGAGAGCGTCGATTACGAGATCGATGTCTCGTTCCGCTCAACCGGTCCTGGCAGCACAGGCGAGGAATTCGCTGCGAGCTCCATCACCGTGAAGGCCGTACCCGAGCACGCGACCACCAATTGGTCCGCCAGTGCTCCACGCCCGAAACAAGGCGCATATGCCTGTCGGGTGGTTTCGGTGAACCGTTGGCCCGCCGGGACAGGCCCGCCTTCCTGAGTGCACCCCGGTCGCGATGGAACCGAACACCGGCTCCGTCCTAGAGTGACCCCATGAAGAAGATTCTCGTACTCATCGTCGTTGTCGCTCTCGCCGCATTCGCGGTCAAGAAACTGCAAGACGCCTGAAGAAGGCCGACCTCGGCGTTGCCCGTCGGGTCAGTAACCACCACCCGAGGAAAAGTCCGGCAGACACCCCGGTGGCGATCACCGCGCCTGTCGCAATGCGACCAGGTGGCGGCAGCGTGACGCGGTCTCGCAAAGGAACGCGCTGAGTGAACGAAAGAATCGGCCATCCTTCGGCCGTTGCGATGCGAGTGAGTTCTCGATCTGGATTCACTGCGACTGGGTGACCAACGGCGCGCAACATGGGTTCGTCAGTCGCTGAGTCCGAGTAGGCCCAACTCTTTTCAAGATCAATATTTCGTGTCGCTGCGACATTGGCGATGGCTTCAGCTTTGTAGGGGCCGTAGGCATAGACATCAACTTCACCGGTGTAGTTGCCGTCTTGATCAATTCGCGCTCGGCTGGCAATAGCGCCATCGGCTCCGAGATACGACGCAAGTGGGATCACAATTTCTTCGGGTGATGCTGAAACGATGAAGACGAGGCGACCTGCGTCACGATGTTCCTGAATGAGTTCGAGGGCTTCGTCGTAGACGATGGGGTCGATGACGTCGGTGAGGGTGTCGCGAACTAAGGAGCCGACTGCGGCGTGATCCCATCCCCGTGTAATGCGGAGCGCGGATTCGCGAAATTTCCGCATGCGTTCCTCGTCGGCACCGAGGGTGTGAAAAACGAGGCCGTTCCACGCGGCACGAGCCATGACCCGACGACTGATCATTCCGGCTTGGCGGAAGGATTTTCCGAACGCGATCATCGACGCGCGGGCGATGACGGTTTTGTCGAGATCGAAAAACGCTGCTTCCACACCTTGAGCATACGGGTGGGTCTGGCGAAACTTGGGGCGCCGGAAATTGCGATGGCACCGATGACCCTTGACGGCGTTGTGGCGACTCCGTACGGTGCGACCAACTTCCCCTCTCTGTGGTGCTGTTCTCAGGAGGGCAAATGGTGTTTTCATGTTGGTCGGCAAAAGGCGGATCGGGTACAACTGTTGTTGCAGTTGCACTGGCGGTGTTGCTCGGCCGTGACTGTGATTTCGGATCAGTCCTCGTTGATCTCGATGGCGACGGACCAACCGTGTTGGGTGTTCCCGAACCCAGCGGACCAGGACTTTCCGATTGGTTGGCCGCATCGCCATCAGTCGGTGCAGCGGCCATTGAGCGTCTCGAACACTCGGTGGCAAGTGGCGTTCGGCTGATTCCCCGTGGTCGCCGCTTGCTTGTGAGCGAGGACCGAGCGGCAATGTGTATCAAGAAACTTGTCGATGACGAGCGACCGATCGTGGTCGATGTTGGGCGTGTGTCCGGCGCCGACGATGTTGAAGATCATGTACGTCGTCAGTTTGTCGAAGCGGCAACAACGTCGCTGCTTGTGACCCGGCCCTGTTTTATTTCGCTACGGCGAGCGTCGGCTCTCCCGTTTCGACCAACGGGTGTTGTGCTCGTTGAAGAAGACGGTCGAGCCCTTAGTCGAAGCGATGTCGAAGATGTCCTCGGTATTCCGGTAGTGGCAGCAGTCGCTGTCGAACCAGCTGTTGCCCGTGCCGTTGATTCCGGGCTCCTTGCAGCGCGCCTCCCGTCGCCGTTGGGGAAGGCGCTTCGTGATGTCGCCTGACCCCAGTTCCAACGAAATGCTCACCCCGTTAGTTGAGACCGTGCATCAACAGTTGCTCGACTATGGCCATCACGACACTTCATCGGTTGCACAGCTTGTTCTCGATCACGATCCACTGCTCGACGATCAATCGATTGCCGATGTCGTGAGTCGAGTTCATTCGCGTGTGGGTGGGCTCGGAGTTCTTGATCCGTTTCTCGCAGACTGCACGGTCGATGAAGTCATGATCAATGGTTCCGGCGATCTTTGGGTTGAACGCCACGGCCATCTCGAATGCACCGGGTTGATTATTGACAGCGCGTCCACCTATGCCCTGCTCGAACGAATCGTCGCTCCGCTTGGTCTGCGAATCGATCGCACATCGCCATGGGTCGATGCGCGCCTTGCTGATGGGTCCCGAGTTAATGGTGTGGTGCCCCCACTTGCTGTCGACGGGCCATTGCTCACGATTCGTCGATTTGGTGCCCGGCGTGTACATCTTTCCGAGGCCTGCATGCCGGGTGTTGCCCGTTTGCTCGAATGGGCGGTGCACGCTCGCTGCAACATCATGGTCAGCGGTGGTGCCGGTGCAGGCAAGACCACATTGCTCAATGCCATTGCCGGATTCATCCCTTCAGACGAGCGCGTCGTCACGATCGAAGATGCGGCAGAACTGCGTCTACCCGGTCGGCATGTCTTGCGACTGGAGTCACGACCAGCGAATGCCGAAGGTGTCGGCGAGGTTTCGATTCGTGAGCTGGTTCGGAACGCCCTGCGAATGCGGCCTGATCGAATTGTGGTGGGCGAGGTTCGTTCGGGTGAAGCCATCGACATGTTGCAGGCAATGAACACTGGCCACGACGGTTCGTTGTCGACCTGTCATGCCAACTCACCGGTTGACGCGATTCGTCGACTCGAAACTCTTGTACTGATGGGCGATGTTGCGCTGCCACTTGTTGCGGTGCGTGGACAGTTGCGAGCAGCAATCGATCTCGTTGTGCATGTAGCTCGAAGGCCCGATGGCTCTCGTCGCGTCGTGGCGGTCGCCGAGCCCGTGGTTGAAGCTGAAACTGCCGCTGCTGTGCGAGTGAATGAGTTAACCAGCCCAGAAGGGCGGCTTATTCGCTTGCCCAAACGGCCTCAACGAGCAGCTCATGTCAGCGCTCCATCCGAGGACTGGATCGAATTATGAGTCTCAAATTGCTTCCTATCATTGCGCTGACAATTTTCACCGTCGCTGCAACGGTGGCGGCGATTACGACGACTCCAGAAATGATTGCGGCCCGTCGAGTCCATCAGCGGTTTGCCGCAGAATCTTTCGTAGCGCGTGACTCACTCATTCTTCGAGGGGCTCGCGCTGCTTTTGCGCAGTTGATGTCGGCTCGACCGCTGCGTCCGGCCCACCGACTCATCGAGCGACGAACCCGTCGGCTCCTCGATCTGCGCATACCCGGTGCTCTTGATCGCGTTGTTCGACAACTTCGTTCTGGTGCGACTCTTCCCTTGGCACTGCGTAGCGTTGGCGAAGACGATCCAGTCTTTGCTCGCATTTCGGCAGAGTTGCGTCAAGGGCGTTCACTGAGCGACACGGTCGAGGATTGGCGCCAGGAAGACGAGTTACCGAACCGCCAACTGACAGCGACTGCGCTCAATCTGGCATCTCAAACCGGCGGAGCTTCGGCACGGGTGCTCGATGGTGTTGCTGTGTCACTGCGCGAGCGGGTGGCATTAGAACGCGAGGTTGCGGCGCTTTCTTCACAAGCTCGGGCCTCGGCGGTAGTACTTGTCGTTGCCCCCGTTGTCTTTGCTGCTGCGGCGTCGATGGTCGACGGTCGGATTCTCGATCTTCTTCTCGGTGAACCAATCGGATGGGCCTGCCTCGGTGTGGGCCTTAGCCTCAATGCGCTTGGCGCGTTTTGGATGTCTCGACTTATCGGGCGGCATCGATGATCGGTGTTGGCCCCGTTGTTGGGTCCGCTCTCGCAATCGGAGCATTCCTTGTTCCCGTTGCGCGTCATCGTTCACAACAGCTGTCAATCCAGAACTCGCGTCGCCAAAGTGTTCCTGAGTTGGTTGATCTCTTTCGGCTCGCCGTCGGTGCTGGCCTTTCGGTGCATCAGGTCGTTGATGTTGTCGAACCGCACGCCCCCGAGGTCTTTGCCTCAACGCTCGCCGAAGTTCGTCGTCGGGTGGCACTTGGTCAGCGCTTCGGCGACGCGCTTGATGCATTTGACGAGTTGGGAGAACCGGTACGTCCGCTTGTGGCGACATTGCGGTCGGCGGCGTTCGACGGGGTGGCGCTGGGGCCAGCACTTGAACGAGTGGCAGCTGACGCCCGCCTGCAACGCCGGAGGTGGGCCGAAATCAACGCCCGAAAACTTCCAGTGCAACTCCTCTTTCCCCTTGTTCTCTGCATTCTCCCAGCGTTTGGACTGTTAGCGATCGTCCCTTTAGTGATGACCTCGCTCAGCTCTCTTCGCTGGTAGCGGTTCCACTTCCCCCTTCTACGCCACGACACCGAAGGAGTTTTCTGTGAACAGTTTCATCAGTCGTTTACCACTTGCTGTCAATGACCTTTCTGACAGCAGCCCCGAACAGATCGCCGCATCAAGTAGCGAACGATTGCGCACTGAGCGCGGTCAGACCACTGCGGAGTACGCACTCGTTTTGCTTGGTGCTGCAGGAATCGCGCTTTTGCTACTTGGCTGGGCCACTCAATCAGGAGCAATCGGAACACTGTTCGACGCAGTGCTCGGCGGCGTTGTCAGCAAGGTGAAGTGATGACGACGAGGCGGGGGGATCAGGGACAATCCACCGTGGAGTTTGCATTGGTCCTCCCCCTCGTTGTTCTGGTGGTGCTGTTCATCGTGCAAGCAGGACTCGTTGTGCGCGATCAACTTCTTGTTTCGCATGCGGCTCGTGAAGCAGCACGGGCTGCTTCCGTGAGCGATAACGATCGGTTAGGCGCTGCGACGATGGCCGCACGGCAGGCGGGAAACCTTGCTGCCGATCGGGTTTCGGCGACCACCACAATGGTCGACGGCGATGCATCGGTTCGAGTGTTGATTTCCTATCGCAGTATCACTGGCATCCCGATCATCGGTTCGCTTGTTCCCGATATCGATCTCGAATCCGCGGTTGTGATGCGGGTGGAGTCAGACAGAAAGCATCGCTCGTAGCAACTCGATCGCGGCGGCCTTGTCGAGCGGTTCGTTGCCGTTCCCGCATTTGGGGGACTGGATGCACGAAGGGCAGCCGGACTCACATTCACAGGACTGAATGACCTCGAGCGTGGCATGGAGGTGTCGGTCGGCGGCAGCAAAGCCAAGTTCGGCCATGCCGGCTCCGCCGGGGTAGGCATCGTGGATCACGATTGTCGCCGCGCCGGTTTCGGTGAGATACGGAGTGGAAACACCGCCGACATCCCAACGATCACAGATCGCGAACAATGGCAGGATGCCGATCCCAGCATGTTCCGCGGCGTGAAGCGCGCCGGGAAGTTGGTCATGGCTCACACCTGCAGCGCTCGTGATGTGATCCTCGATGATGTACCAAAACGCGCGAGTGACCAGCTTGGACGACGGTAAGTCCAACTCATGTATTCCAAGTTGTTCGCGTGTGAACGTGTCGAATCGGCGGTAACCGATGACGGTGGTTTCCACCTCGACGGTGCCAAGACACACAGTGGCGTT
>SYBH01000039.1 GCA_005787345.1 Actinomycetota bacterium | reverse complement strand
TCGTGTCGCGCATTCCCAATGAACTCCCGCAGCCGGTGGTGCCCGGCAATATGGCATTTGCTGCGTTCGACGCTGCCTACGCAATGGCCCCGTATCTCATCGGTGACGATGAAGCGCTTGTGATCCGTGGCCGTTGGCCTGAATGTGTGTTCGGAAACATCTGCCTTTGGAATCGTTGGTCGCAGATGTACGACTACGTGAATCGTCAGGTCAGCCGCAATCGTGCCAACACCACGTTGAACGCCGATGGTTCGTTCACAATGGTGCTTGCTCACTCCGACCCGGGACATGCGAACTGGATCGACACCGAAGGCCGCAATCTGGGCACGATGTTTTTCCGCTTTTTCCTGCCCGAGGGCGAGATTGAAAAGCCCACGTGTGAAGTAGTGAAATTCGCTGACCTAACTCCCGATCTGGTCTGAACGATGACTGACGGCGCTCTGCGTACGACGCGCAGTGGCGGCGTCGTCACGGTCACTCTCAACATTCCGCCGCACAACATTGTCGGCGCGGAGTTGGTGGTCGGTTTGTTTGGGTTGCTTCCTGAACTTGAAGCCGATGAATCGGTGGCAGTCGTTGTGTTCCGCAGCGCGGATCCTGATTTTTTCCTCATGCATGGCGATGTTGAAGCGATTCTGGCGTCAACGCCTTCTGATGAAGTGGTGACAGAACCCAACATTGCGGCCGCATTGTTTGAACGACTTCACAACGCACCGTTTCTCACGATCGGATTCCTCAATGGTTACGCCCGTGGTGGCGGTTGCGAATTCCTCTCCGCGCTTGATCTGCGCGTTGGATCTGTTCGCGCAATCATCGGACAGCCCGAAGTTCCGATGGGAATCCTTCCTGGCGCCGGAGGCACCGTTCGCTTGGCGCGCCAACTGGGCCGGGCCAAAGCCCTTGAAGTGATTTTGAGCGGACGCGACATCGGCGTTGAAGAACTTCTCTCGATCGGCTGGTTGCAATCGGTGGTTCTTTCCGAAGACCTCGACATCGCGCTTGATGTGTATGTCGATCGCTTCGCCCACCTTGACCGTCGATCAGTTCTTGCGGTGAAGCGTGTTGTGAACGCATCACTTGAAAATGATCCTGCTGCGCTCACCATAGAGAGCGAGGAACTCAACGCGGCGATGGTGGATGGTAGACATCGCGAACCGATGCGGCGGTTCTTGGCTGCTGGTGGTCAGACTCGCTTCAAAGAAGTCGGTTCGATAGAGCCGCTTCTCGAAGCGATGCGCGGTCGCGACTGAAGTATCGAAACTTCGATCAAACCTTTTGCATCGGCTGATGCGGTTCGGCCGGCAATGCAACCTTGATGGTGTCACCAACGCGAACCGTTCCTCCGCGAACCACAACTGACATCACGCCATTGCGAAACAACTGAGGGCCAACCTCGGGCTTGAACGACACAGCGGCGCGCAAGCCCTCTTGAAACTTGTCAATCTGTGAACAGGGATCGCGAAAGCCAGTGAGCGCAACGATGACGTCATCGCCAAGCCGCAATGTGGTGCCCACAGGTAGTTGACCGAGTTCAATACCTTTGGTGGTGAGGTTTTCGCCGAAACCACCGAAAGGAACCTCGAATCCCTCGGTACGCAGGCCCTCATGGATTTCGCTGGCCACGAGGTGAACCTGGCGAAGGTTGGGGCGGCTGGCGTCCTTCTTCTGGCGGCTGAGGTGCTGTGTGGTTGGCCCGGAGTGGGCATCGCCCTCGATGCCGACCCCAGCAAGGAAGACGGCCTCAGAAATTGAAGGCTTTGAAAAGTTGTGGCCGCCATCGGAGTGCAGGCTGGTGACAGTTCCTTCAAGAGCGTGGGTCATTTCCACAGTTTGCCCGCTGATGGCTTAGGACAGCTCGCTGAATTTCACGACCCGCGTTTCGAGCTGCGTCAGCGGCTCAGTTGGCAACAAGAACCGCCAGAACATCGTTCCGTGTTCAAGTCCGCGGGTGTCGAGCCAGTTGGGCAGTCCGGGGTCAGCATGGGCGAGGATCATTCGCCACGAACCATCGTGCTCAACCTCTGTTTGCACCCGATTAAGCGAGACGAGTCTACGGTCGTAGTTGAGCGTTTGCATGTGGTTGTTGAACAACACGATGTTGGCAAACGTGCACCGTGGCCACCGGCCACGAATTTCCAACGCTTCGTCGGGTGCCAACTTCCAACGCGCTGAGCGGTAAATGTTGTCGGTGGCCGCGTAACCAATACCGAGGTTGCCATCGTGATCGGCAGGGTTGGTGAACACATTGGGCTCGGCTGATACCCACGGAATCGCACCAGGCGGCATCGGAGTGTGACCCCAATCGACCGTGACCGAACGCAAGAACGTGATGGCCCGTCGAATGTTCGCGGCAACCGCAGCATCGTCGGGAACCGGTGGCGGACCGGGATCTTCCAACGGTTCGATCGTCAGCGGAATGTGCAGACCGGGGTCGAGCGCTGCGCAACGCTCCCATTCGAAATAGTGACGGGTCGTAATCGAGCCAGCCCCGGGATCAAGACGCAACCAGTTGGGGCCGCTGCCTGTCGGAGCAGCGATCAGTTCGTAGTTGCCCGCCGCATCGACCTCGAACTCGCGGTCATTCAGCGTGTGCCCGAGCTTTTGCGACATCGCCCCGCCGGCCGTGCCGATTTCAACAGTGAACGATGTGTAACAGGCGTTCTCGATGTTGCCGCGAATTCGGTACGACTTCGTCGGGTCGATGACGGTTCCGTAATAGACGGTGTCGGGGTTATCGCCGAGCAACTTTTTGTTGGGCATGAACCAACGGTTCCAACGGGGGCGCAACGGATCGGCCTCGAGCCAGAACTGCAGTGAATGATGCAGAGAATGCATTGCAAACTCTCGATATGAGGCGCGATCAAGATCGGAGACAAAGTTCCACCGAGCATCGTCTGCATCAGCGTTAATGGCCGCAATGAGTTCGGCCAGCTCGGCCATGGCGATTGTTGATTCCACTGTTCCCCCTCGGAATGCTGTGCCGATCCTACGGGTCGCCCGCAGTGAATGTCGCGCCTGTGATTGGATAGCGATCGTCATTCACTCTTGGAGACGTTGTGTCACTCTCGCTTGCCCCTGAACTCGTAGAACCTTTTGTTGCTGGGCTTCTTGGCGTCTGCGATGTCGAAGGTGGGCCCACCGAGGAACAGCTCGTTGTTTTGCAAGCCATCGCGACGCAGGTGTGGCAGCGTCCTGACCTTGACTTGCGCGCGCAAACGCCGCTCACTCCTGCCCAACTCGCTGCCGCGATTCAGTCACCAACCGATCGCCGACACTTCCAAGAAATGATCGTCACTCTTGAGGCTTGTCGTCATCCGCTCACCGACGCGCAACTCGAACGCGCCGAAGCGTATGAAACGGCGATTGGAATCGTTGGTCCCGATGCTGCGCTCTTCCGCACGATGGTCGACGAAGGAACCGAACGAGCAAAGGCCGATTTCGCTCGATTCCTCGACGGCAGCATTAACGCCCGAGTGGAACCTTCCCTGCGCGACGTCGCAGTTCCCGATGGCTCTGCTGAACCCGAACTCGTCGCCCGTATCGAAAAAATGCGCTCCTACGCCCCCGGCACACTCGGCCATGCGTACGTCGAGTTCTACGACATCGCCGGCCTGCCCCTCCCTGGCGTCGAGGCAACACCGATGAATCACTTCTATGTTGGCCACGACATGACCCACGTGATTTCTGGCATCGGCACAACGGCCGAAGCCGAGGTCGCGCTCAGCGCGTTTCTCATGGCCATGGCCGACGACTCGGTGAATCGTTCAGCGCTGCTCGCCTCGCTCATCGTGCATGAAGCGGGCTTTGGCGATTCGAACAAGGTGAAAGCCGAGCAGGGCATCCTTGCCCGACCGGGTGCTGCCGAGCTCCTGGCCGCCGAGATCGCCCGGGGTGGCGAGTGCATCGCCGATTTCTCCCGCGTCGATCATTTCGCCATGGCAGAAAGGCCGTTGGCCGAGATCCGTGCCGAGTTCGGGGTCCTCACCCCAGCCAACACCGACGATGGCCACCACCTGTTCTGGTGACTAACCCGTCGAATGGGGCCTGATAGGGGCCTCCCGGTAGAGTTCGCCTTCGTTCTGGGAGGGCTGAAATGGCCAACAAGTGGTTTGAAACCGTTGCCGTGGCACAGCGCCGGGCCGAGAAGCGTCTGCCGAAGTCGGTCTATGGGGCCATCATCGGTGGCGCCGAGAAGGGCCTGTCGCTCAACGGCAACCTGACCTCGTTTGATCAGCTCGGACTTGCTCCCCATGTGGCCGGCCTTCAGGCCGAACGTTCAATGAACACCTCGGTCTTCGGTCTCGACATCTCGATGCCCGTCATCATTTCGCCTACTGGCGTGCAGGCTGTGCATCCCGACGGTGAAGTTGCCGTCGGTCGTGCCGCCGCCAACCGTGGCATCCCGATGGGCCTCAGTTCCTTCGGTAGTAAGTCGATGGAAGAAGTTGCCGCGGTGAACTCGCAGTTGCTTTTCCAGATGTACTGGAGCGGCGGTCGCGATGTCATGGTGCAGCGTCTCGAGCGCGCCAAGGCCGCCGGTGCCAAGGGCATCATCCTCACGCTTGATTGGACCTTCTCCAACGGTCGCGACTGGGGCAGCCCCTGGATCCCCGAGAAGCTCGATCTCAAAACGATGATCAAGCTTTCTCCGCAGGCACTTTCAAAGCCGAAGTGGCTGTTCGCGTATCTCAAGACCGGCAAGCTTCCCGATCTGAGCGCGCCGAACATGGCCCATCCCGGTCAGAAGCCTCCGGCGTTCTTTGGTGCGTACTACGAGTGGATGCAGATGCCGCCTCCCAGCTGGGAAGACATTGCATGGTTGCGTTCGCAGTGGGACGGACCGTTTGTCGTCAAGGGCGTGTGTCGCGTCGACGACGCCAAGCGCGTTCGCGATCTCGGTGCCACTGGACTTTCGGTTTCAAATCATGGCGGCAACAATCTCGATGGAACGCCATCACCGATTCGTGCGCTTCCGGCAATTGCCGCTGCCGTTGGTAGCGAAATCGACGTTGTGCTCGACGGCGGTATTCGTCGCGGTAGCGATGTTGTGAAGGCCGTTGCGCTCGGTGCGAAGGCGGTCATGATCGGCCGTGCGTACCTGTGGGGCCTTGCTGCCAATGGTCAGGCTGGCGTCGAAAACGTTCTTGACATCCTGCACGGCGGCATTGATTCTTGCCTTCTTGGCCTCGGCAAGTCGCATATCAGCGAACTCACGCCCGACGACGTCATCGCCCCGCGCGATTTCTTCGTCACCCTGGGCGACAAGTAACGGCTGAAGAATCTGTTTCGTTGCACTAGTTCTCTAGTTGGTCGCGCAAGGATTCCAAGTACGGCAGCGCGGCCTGATCTTTTGGTCGGTTCGCTGCGCGTTTCGATTCAACGACGTCGCCGAGTGCTGCAACCCAAACACTGACGTCAGTCCCGATTGAGAGTTCGATAGCTCCATGTTTCCAACCCTCGTAGCCCTCAAGGGGGCCCGATGGTTGAAACGCGATATCGATATCTCCGCAGTCGCTAACGAGATTTAGCATGAACGTTGAGTTGCGAAGGAACTGCTCATCAATCTTTACCGCGAGCGATTCGTCTTCCGTGCGAATGCGAACATTCAGGCGCTGAAGTGCACGTGCCAGCGCGGCGAGGTTGTTGTCGCTCCGATCTGGAACAAGATCGATGTCTTGTGTCGAAAGAGTCGACCCGTGCATCACGGTCGCAATTCCGCCGACAACGACGTAGCGAACTCCTTCTTCGTTCAGGATCTCGCAGATCCGAACGGGATCAAACATCAGTCGACCACTGACTGATTCTTTGCTGCTTCCTGCATGGCGATTTTCGTATTCGCGATAGCAACCATCGTTCGAACCCGTTCGGGCACGCTCATTCGCAACTGCGCTTGGATCTGAGCCACATCTACCCCGCGCTCGTCTTCGAGATCGTTTGAACCTGTGCGTTTGATCTCGTTCGACGACGACTGAGCCATGGATGAATCCTACGGTCAGAGGATTGAAACGGGAATACGCTTTTTGCCGACGCCTACTGGCTTCGAGTGATCAACGCTGACGGTCGGGCGAATCGCGCCACCATTTGCTTCAAGTTCGGCAAGTGCTGTTTCGCCATGTCCGAACACACATTCCGGATCGGGAGCGTCGAGCGGAAGACCGGTGAAGAACTTGGTGGCCATACAACCGCCACCGCAGGCGTCATAACTGCCACATGATCCGCAGGCACCGGGGTTGGTGGGCTCACGAAGTTCGGTGAACAGGTCGGAAGAACGCCACACCGCGGCGAATCCGCCTTCACCGTGAATAGAACCAGCCTTGAAGTTGTCATGCAACACGAACGGGCAGGCGTACACATCGCCCACCGGATCGATCAGACACACAACGCGACCAGCACCACAAAGGTTGAGACCAGGAAGCGGTTCGCCGAGTGCAGAGAGATGGAAGAACGAATCGCCGGTAAGAACCTGCGGGCGTGCGAGCAACCAGTTGTACAGCTCGATTTGTTGCGCCTGTGTGGGATGCAGTTCGTGCCAAGTGTCGATGCCGCGACCAGAAGGACGGAAACGCGTGAGTCGAAGTTCTGCGCCGTATTCGGCGGCGAGCGCTTCGTACGCGTCGACCTGCTCAACGTTTTCACGAGTCATAACAACCGACATTTTGAACTGACCGAAGTTTGCATCGCGCAAGTGATCCATTGCGGTGCGAACTCGTTCGTAGGTGCCTTCGCCGCGCACGGCATCGTTGGTGACTGCATCGACACCGTCGAGAGAAATCTGAATGTCGACGTAGTCCATCGACGCAAGACGCTTGGCGGTCTCGGCGGTGATGCGGCCACCGTTGGTGGAGAACTTCACGCCAACGCCCTTTTCCACGCAGTATTCGACGATCTCGAAGAAATCGGGGCGCAGCATTGGTTCGCCACCGCCGATGTTCACGTAGAACACCTGCATTTCGGCCAGCTGGTCAACAACGGCCTTCATCTGTTCGGTCGACAACTCGTTGGGGTCGCGACGACCCGATGACGACAGACAATGCACGCAGGCGAGGTCGCATGCGTAGGTCCATTCCCATGTGAGACAGATGGGGGAGTTGAGTCCCTCGGCGAGTTGTTCAGTGAGCGCGGTCATGTCGTGTCTTCCTACGCGGCGTTTTCAAGGACAAGAAAGTCGCCAGCGGCGAGTGAGGTAAGTGCTTTTTCAAATGACGGCCAACGCTTGGCGTCGAGGCCAGCGGCATCGAACGCGGCACGGGGCGAAGGCTGGGCCTCGAGCGACTCAACCAGCGTCACCAAATCGGGTGAGCGCAAAAACGTAAGTCGGCGATTGCCGTAGTGATAGGCAAGCGCGCCGAAGGGCTCGGGCCGCAGCGCGACCCGTTCGTGGAGCCGCCAAGGGCGGTTGGCATCGAAGGCAACGGCGGTCATGAAGAGTGAACGCCCGAGGGCATTCAGACGGGTCTTAGTAGACGCCGCACATGCCGTCGATGGAGATCTCCTCGACGAGCATTTCTTCTTCGATGGCCTCGTCGGTCTCGACGGCCTCGGTTTCGGTGATTTCGAGCGTCTGCTCCATGGTCCCCTCCGGGTGAAATGACTGGTTCGCAGCCTAACCGGGGTCACGGGTGAGGAACAGGTGGAGAGCCCCCTGCGGACTCAGCTATAGCGAGCTGCGCGAGTACCTGGCGGATTCATCATGCCGGACGTTGCATCGGGGTTCTCGACGCACACTTCACCCTCAAGGCCGTCGGGATCGCGCCAGAAAAGACTGAGAAACGGGCCGAAATCGGTGACGAAATCATCGGTTGAGCCCTTGGCCATCAGCCGCTCACGGATTGTCTCGAAGGCCTCAAGGGACTCGGCCTGGATGGCGAAGTGATCAACGCGGCCGCGGCCAAACATTGGGGTCTGGCGTTCGTGTTCGGTATTGCCTTCGATCTCGAACACGTTGACCTCGGACCATTCGCTCAGTTTGAGTACTGCGAGTCGTGGGCCTTTGCCATCGGGAAACTCAGAACCGTCGCGCACCAGTTCCGCGTCGAAAACCTCGGTGTAGAACGCGATTAGGCGGTCAAGATCAGACGTAATGAACGCAACGTGATTGATTCCCTTAGTGAGCATCGGACTAGTCAACCAGCGTTTCGAGCCTCTTCCACGCGACGCTCGGCAAGGGCCACGTAGTCGGGGTCGAGTTCCATGCCCACGTAATGACGGCCAGTACGCATCGCGGCAATTGCTGTTTGGCCGGCGCCCATAAATGGGTCGAGCACCGTGTCGCCGACGTAGGTGAACAGTTCGATGCAGCGACGGGGGAGCTCGGCCGGGAACGGAGCCGGGTGACCAACGCGCTTTGCTGATTCCGGCGCAATCTTCCACGTATCAAGGGTCCAGGCCATGAAATCATCCGGGTCGATGGAGTTCTCGAATGGCAGACCGTTCTTCTCCCGAACGGAACGTTTCTGGGCTCGATCGAATCGACCCTTCGACGCGATCACGATGCGTTCGGTGAGATCACGCAGCACGGGATTGGCGGCCGAGGCATAGGAACCCCATGCGCAGTTACCGCTGGCACCTTCGGCTTTGATCCACACGATTTCGCCGCGCAGTAAGAAACCAAGATCGTTCTGCAGGATTGTTGTGACATCGCTGGCCAGTGAGCGGAAGGGTTTGCGACCGAGGTTCGCGATATTCACCGCAATGCGGCCGCCCGGTTCAAGGACTCGCCAGCATTCGGCGAATACGTCGCGCAACATCACCAGGTAATCGAGGTACGAGGCGGGAACGGCACCTTGGCCCAACTCCGTTTCGTAGGCCTTGCCGGCGAAGTAGGGGGGCGAGGTCACAACGAGTGCGATGGAATTATCGGGAATCGCAGAAAGGTCGCGAGAGTCGCCGCAGAAGAGGGTGTCCTTCACCGGGCACGACACAACTGTGTCGTCATCGAGCAACGTGGGGGCTGGGAACCGCTCATAGAACGACGTCGAGTCGTGGTTCTCGCGCTTAGACACTCCGAATTCGGAGGTGGCGGTGCCCTCTCGGGTGCGTCGCTCGGCCATGGGGGTCAAACCCTAATGAAATCAGCGCGCGACCGCCTTTCCGGCAGATCAGCGTGAGGGTCCTACGATGCCAAGAGTCCGGACGAGCGACGTCCGGAACCCCGGCGAAAGGCTCCTTATGGCGTATCCCGAAGGTATCGGCGCAATCGATCTGATGATCGGCTTTCCCTTTCGCGACAAGAAGGCTGTCTACGAATACCTGCAGGGCGGAATCAAGGACAAGGGTTCCGACGACCTCGCGATGCCCGCGGGTTACATGTTTAAAGACGTTCCCGAAGAAGCAGGCGAAGAGGTCGACCCCATCGACTTCACGTTCACCGAAATGGACAAGTACGGAGTATCTGCTGGCCTCTTTGGTCTGACTGATACGAGTCGCGAAGCAAAGAAGCGTCACCCCGGTCGTGTGTTCTTCAGCCTTGAAGTTGATCCCAACGACATCACGGGCGCGGTGCGCAAGATTCGTGAAGCGAACGAGTCCGATGGTCTCAGCGCAGTGACGACATTCCCCGCTGGTTGTCTACCGCAGGTGCCGGTGAGCGATCGTCGTTACTACCCGATCTACCAAACCTGTATCGACCTCGACATTCCGATTATTTCGAACGCAGGTATTCCCGGTCCGCGCTTTCCCGCTGAATGTCAGCACGTCATGCATTTCGATCAGGTTTGTTATGACTTCCCTGAATTGAAGATCGTGATGCGTCATGGTGCTGAGCCGTGGGAAGCGCTTGCGGTGAAGCTCATGCTCAAGTGGCCAGGTCTCTATTACATGCCGAGCGCGTTCGCACCGAAGCATTACCCGAAAGCGATTCTTGACTACGCCAACTCGCGTGGTTCGGACAAGATCATGTACGCCGGATACTTCCCCGCAGGCCTTACGCTTGAACGCATCTTCACCGAAATGAAAAACGTTCCACTGAAGGACTCGGTATGGCCGAAGTTTCTTCGTGAGAACGCCATGAAACTGTTCAAGATGGATGGAGTGCCCTGATGCCAGTCGCCGTTGTTACCGGAGCCGGTCAAGGACTTGGTCGCGCTGATTGTTTGCGCTTGGCCGAAGACGGGTTCGACGTCGTGTGTCTTGACCTCAACATCGATGCCGCGCGCGAAACCGCCGAACTTTGCGGCGGCACTGCGTTTCAACTCGATGTCACCGATCGCGCAGCGGTGTTCGCCGTTGCTGATCAGATCTCTGAATGCTTTGCGCTCGTGAACAACGCAGGTATTTGGAACTTTCCGTCGATCCTTGATGTCACCGAACAGCAAATGCAGTCGGTCATCGAAGTGAACGTGAAGGGCATCGTCTGGTGCTGCCAAGCATTTGTTCCCAAGATGCGCGCCGGTGGCGGCGGAAGCATCGTGAACATGTCCTCGGGTGCAGCATGGACGAATTCACCAGACGTCGGTATCTACCCAGCCACGAAAGCAGCGGTTGAATCGCTGACGAAAACGCTGGCACTTGAACTCGGTGTCGACAACATTCGATCAAACGCGATCGGCCCAGGTCTTATCGTGAGTGAAGGAACCGCCGGAAACTTCCAAGGCGCACGGGCAAACGAACGAGCCCAAGGTGTTCCGATGAAACGCGTTGGTGCACCTGCAGACATCGCCGACGTCGTGTCATTTCTCTGTAGCAACGATTCTCGTTATGTGAGCGGTCAGGTCATTTACGTCGACGGTGCCATTACCGCCGGAGCAATGAAGCGCTAATGGCGAACCACGCGCTCAAGCAGTTGATTTCCGCAGAACGCATGGCCGATCTTGGCCCAAAGCGCTCGACAAAGTTTGGACCAGGCCGAGACTGGGTCATTGAGGTCGACCTTGCGATGAAGCGATCAATCCTGCCCGGAGCAACCATCACCTTTGGCGGTTGACCTAGCGTCTCGGGATGGCTCCTGAACCATTCACTATCGCTATCCCTGACGAGGTCCTTGAGGATCTCAACCGCCGCCTCGACAACGCTCGCTGGCCTGATCAGGCCCCCGGTGAACCATGGTCGCTCGGTATCCCTGTCACTGAAGTGAAGGCCGCGGTCGACTACTGGCGCAGCAAGTATGACTGGCGCGCTCGCGAAGCTCGCATGAACGCGTGGCCGAACTTTATGACCACCGCCGCTGGCGAGCAGGTGCATTTCATTCACGCTCGTTCAAAGCACGCAGACGCAACGCCGATCGTGCTCACCCATGGTTGGCCCGGCTCATTTGTTGAGTTCCTCGATGTCATAGGCCCGCTCACCGATCCAGAGTCCTATGGCGGCACTGCTGCCGACGCCTTTCATGTCGTCGTTCCGTCCATGCCTGGTTATGGATTTTCAGGACCAACTGTTCAACCGGAATTTCATGTCAACCGAATTGCTGACGCGATTGCGGAAGTGATGCAACAACTCGGCTACGACCGTTACATCGCCCAAGGTGGCGACTGGGGAGCGATCGTGACTCGTCGTCTAGGTGAGGCGTATGGCGATCGCCTTCTTGGCATTCACCTCAACATGATTTTCGCCTTCCCGGGCGCGGATGACTCCGACCCGATGGCCGGTGTCACTGATGCCGATAACGAACGATTTGCTGCAGCTGGTGCGCGCATTGCTGATGGCACGGGCTATATGGCAATTCAAAGCACGAAGCCGCAAACACTTGCGTACGGACTCACCGATTCGCCCACTGGTTTAGCGGCGTGGATCCTCGAGAAGTTCAACGGTTGGAGCGATCTCGATAACAACAGCATCGCCGACACTTATTCATGGGACCGAGTGCTCGACAACATCATGGTGTACTGGGTGACGAACACCGTTGGTTCCGCTGCACGTCTGTATGCCGAATCGCAGCGTGCCAATAACGGCGCAGCACAAGGTTGGTCGGGGCGTGTCGAAGTTCCCACCGGACACGCGCAGTATCCGTATGAGTTGTTGCAAACACCGCGCGCATGGGCGGAGAAGAAATACAACGTTGTGTATTGGTCAGAACAAGAACGCGGCGGGCACTTTGCTGCGTTCGAACGACCAGAAGCGTTCATCTCCGATCTTCGATCGTTCAAGAACGCACTTTCCGTATTGCCTTGATGTACGGCATCGGCTCAGCGTTGATCGTGATTCCTCTGCTCTACGCGTTTGCAGACTTCGCCGCTTGAGTGGGGTCGAAGTATTCGCGCTGACGACAGATCTTCCCGTCGCGAAAGTTGAACACCGCGATGTAGCGGTTCTCGTATGGCGCGCCATTGGGTAGGTACGAACCAGAACCGGTGAACTCAACAATGAGTTCGTCGGGGTCGAGACACGCGTGTGCTTCGCTGATCGTCAGATCGAACTGAAACACCTTGAATGCCTTTGTGAGGCGTTCGTGCACAGCACTGCGCCCGGAGACGACGGTGGGCGGATCGGTAAACGGGAACTCGAGGACGATGTCTTCGGTGTAATTCGCAACCTGTGCATCGGCATCGCCAGCACTGACTGCGGCAAACGCCCTTAGTACGACGTCGAAATTGCGTTGACGGCGTTCGTCAAGCGGCGCAGTAGCCATTGTTCCCCCGGAGTAGTGATTGTTCGTTCGATGAACGAACGGATCAGTCGCGGATCTTGCCAGTGCGGGTTCGGTCAGGCACAAGGCCGACAAGACGAGCGCCGACCACACTGATGACCTCGTCAGATGGTGTGTTGTCGTTCTCGACAAGGTCGACGAGTGCACGGTGCTCGTCGGGGGTGAGGGCAAGGAGGCGGCCCTGATAGCGAGCGGCGCTTACTCGGGTGAACACGCGAGGTGAGCGCAGCTTGTTGGCAACTGCGTCGAGCACGTCTTCATCGGCATCGCCGGGTGCGTCGTTGAGAAGATCAAGAAGTTCCCAGATCTGTCGGGGTGTGAGTACAACACCGAGCAGCTCTTCTTCTTCGGTCGTCGTTGTCATGGAGTGTGACTCTCCGGAAAGGTTGAGGCGAATTGTCAGGACACGACGGAAACACAACCGCCCGTCGATAAGGAAGCCCGGTCGTCCACCGACGGCCCCCTCAAATGTCCAACAATGTTCTTAGTTCGGTCGGGACCCTGATTGCACATCGGAGCGCGAAATTGGACCGAAACCTTCGAACTTTGGGCTTCCGGAACCTTTGCTTTTCGTAGTTCTCGGTCTCGGGAATGGGTCAGAATTGCCCCTGAGAGCCAGGATTTCAGGCTGGTCCGGTCGATGCAGTGATGATGTGATCAAGCCACCACTGCGGTGCGTTGTCGATCAGGTGACCGATATGTGAATAGTCATGCCAACGGCTGATCTTGCCGTCACGAACTTCCATCACGGTCACGAATGGGTGGTCGATGACCTCGCCGGTGTGGAACATCCAGCGCTCCATGTGTTCCCAAATCACGATGTTGCCCTGGGCGACGATGTGTTTGGGGAAGTGGTAGTAGCCCGACAGCGGTTCGATGCCGATCTTGAGGCGTCGAACAATGTCGGTGCCGCCAACCGCACCCACTGGGTCCATGCCGACGTCGGTGTAGTGGCAATCGTCGGTGAAGAAGGTGGCCATGGCTTCCCAGTCCCGCTCGAAATGGGCGTACCAGTAGTTCTCGACGACCTCTTTATTGCGGGCTTCGGTGCTGTCCATGGACTCCCCCTGAAATGCGATCTGAGGTCAGCAGCGTAGGCCGAGAGGGCTGGGGCTTGAGGCACAGAGCCGAGGATTCAAGAATCACTCGAATCAGAACAGGAGTAGTTTCTTTCCCACAGTCATCCTCGCGAGTGGGGAACGAAAACTGGAGTGACGGAAATGACTGAGTTTGAAAAATTCGGCGCCGTTGCCGACGGCCCAACCGTCAATTCGTCTGGTGTCAGCCTGCGCGGAGGGATCGACGGCGTCCTGACACGATCGGTTGTTTCCCACGTCGATCATCGCGGGCGTGTGTATGAACTCATCAACATCGAACGCGATCCCGAGTTTTGGAACGATCCCGTCATTGCCAGTTATGTCTTCACCATTCGTGAAGGAACGATGAAGGGTTGGGGCGTCCACGAACACAAAGAGGACCGCTACAACCTGATATCGGGCGAGACAATGACAGTGCTGTATGACGCGCGATTCGATTCGCCGACCTATCAGCAGGTGCAGGAAGTGTCGCTTTCGCCTCAGGGGATTCGCCAGCTGCTGATTCCCGCCGGCGTATGGCATCTCAGTGTCAATGTTGCGCCCGAGGAAACCGTGCTGGTGAATTTCCCTTCGCAGCCCTACAACTACGACGCTCCTGATCGCCTCACGCTGCCCTGGTACTCAGACAGCATTCCCGTTGACGTTGAGAAGTACTTCCCTCGTCAGCAATTGCGTCGGTCGAGAACCGACTGACGATGATTGTTGCGCTTGACGACACTCCCGACGTCGTCGCTGTCGTGCCGACGCTTGCTGGGAATATGCCCAGGCTTCGATCGTGCATTGATTCGGTGTGTGCGTCTGAGATCGAAGGACGTCTCGCCATCGTGATTGTCTGGAACGATCCACGGGTCGAACCTGTTGACCTCGGACCGGTCACGATTGTTGAGCCCGGAATGAATCTCGGTTTGCCCGGGGGCATGAACTTCGCTCGCGAGTTCATAACTGCGCCGCGAATGTGGATCGTTCAAGACGATATGACCGTTGCGTCGAATTGTTTGCGCTTACTTATGGAGCGCCAGAATCAGGCTGACAATCCAGCGGTTGTTTCACCAGTCATTTTGAATGAGCAACGACTTGTTCCTGCGAAGAGCCGAGCAGGAACAGTGCTGCCAGGCGGAGTGTTGGACCAGTGGTATCCGTTCGAAGATCTTTCTCCTGAGGCGTTCGACTCCGATATTCGTCTCGATTGGGTCTCGCTAAGCGGCGCGCTCGTTCGGTGCGATGCGTGGGATGCCGTTGGCGGAATGGACCCGGCGTTCTACCCACTTATGCATTCAGATGTTGACTTCGGATATCGGGTGACATGCAAGGGAATGACTGTGGTCCTCGAACCACACGTAGTTATTTCCCATGAGCGAAATGGTTCGACACCGAGTCTCTTTGCTCGCTTTCTCTACGAGCGAAATGCAGAACGCTTCGAGGCAAAGCATGGAACGCCGCACTCGGCGGAATCCGAGGACAAGTCAGAGTTGATCACAGAGATCGCAAGCCGTGAGGCCAGTGTGATGGTCGTTGACTTTGCGCAGTACGCCGAGCGCTATATCGATGGCACGAGAGACATGATTTCCGCGCTCGAAGCGTCTGTCGCAGAGCACTATCAACATTTTTTGGATGTACAGAGTCAGGCCGTAGCCCTTGTAGCCCGAGTGCACGAGCGCGATCTTGAGATTGAGCAGTGCAAGTTGGACTCACAAGAAGCCAT
>SYBH01000038.1 GCA_005787345.1 Actinomycetota bacterium | reverse complement strand
TGGGGCGCGGTGCTGGTCCTTACATCGATCTCATTCCCGTTTGTCTTCCTTCCGGTGGCGGCGTCGCTTCGTCGCATCGATGCTCGTCAAGAAGACGTTGCTCGTTCACTCGGGCTCACTTCTTCCCAAGTCACTTTTCGGCTCACCCTTCGCCAAGTCCGACCCGCCGCAACAGCTGGTGCGCTCATGGTGGGGCTGTACGCGCTTTCCGATTTCGGAGCCGTCGCAACGATGCGTTTCGAGAGCTTCACGTGGGTGATCTTTGGTGCCTATCGCGCCGGCTTTAATCCCGCGCGAGCCGCAATCCTTTCGCTTGTCCTTGTTGCGGTCTCCATCGTTTTCGTTTGGTTCGAGTTCGTCGTGCGTGGCGATGGTCGGGCCGTGACGGTGGGCGGGGGAGTATCGCGAGTGCCGAATCGATTGCGACTCGGTAAGAGCCGCGTCCCGATCGCATTGATTCTTTTCGGCGTCACTTCAATCACCTTGATCGTTCCGATCGCGCTCGTCCTGCGGTGGTTCTTTGAAGCAACTAGTGCCGGAATCGACGTGAGTGAACTCTTTGCGGCGGTGCGACAGACATTGTTGGTGTCAGCGCTTGCCACAATCGGCGTCATTGTTCTTGCGGTGCCCGCAGCGGTGCTTGCCGCTCGTGTCTCAACTCGTTGGGCGCAGTCAACGGAACGGACGGTCTTTGTCGTTCATGCGTTGCCGGGACTCGTGATCGGATTGGCAGTCGTGTATCTCGGCATTCGCTTAGTGCCGTCGATGTATCAACGTTTGCCGATGTTGATTTTTGCCTACGTCGTGCTCTTCATGTCACTTGCGGTCGGATCAGTTCGAGCTTCAGTCGAACTTTCACCAGTATCGATTGAGGACTCGGCGCGTTCACTTGGACGTTCCCGACTGGCGGTGTTTCGAAAGGTGACGCTTCCTCTCGCACGCCCAGGGATACTTGCGGGAGCAGCCTTGGTGTTTCTCACCGTAATGAAGGAATTGCCAGCAACGATTCTGTTGCGCCCCACGGGGATGGACACATTGGCTACTGAGCTTTGGAATCGCACGAGTGTTGCCGATTACGCGGCCGCGTCGCCCTACGCTCTCGTATTGATTCTCGTTGCAGCGGTGCCTGCAGCGCTGCTGACGCTCACTCGGGAGACACGGTGAAGACAACGCTCAAGGTGGAGTCAGTCACAAAGTCTTTTGACGGCGTCCGAGTCGCTGACTCTGTTTCGTTTTCTGTCGAATCAGGACAGATCGCTGTCATCGTTGGTCCATCGGGCAGTGGCAAAACCACGGTCTTGCGTTGCATCGCCGGATTTGAACGTCCCGACTCGGGGACAATTTCAATGAACGAGGCTGTCGTTTCTGACACTTCCACGTTTGTACTGCCCGAGCGCCGGCACGTCGGTTACGTTCCGCAGGAAGGCGCACTGTTTCCTCACCTTGACGTAGCAGGCAATGTCGGATTCGGACTTGAGCGTTCTTCGGATCGGGATGCTCGTATCGCTGAATGTCTCGATCTCGTTGGCATGAGTGGGTTCGAACGTCGACGCGTCGACGAACTGTCGGGTGGGCAGCAGCAACGGGTCGCACTTGCGCGAGCCCTGGCACCACAACCACAACTGATCGTTATGGATGAACCCTTCTCTGCTCTTGACGCGGCAATGCGCCCAGAGATCTGTGCCGATGTCGTTTCCGCGCTTCGTGCCGAAGGCGCAACCGCAATCATCGTCACTCACGACCGCATTGAGGCTCTTGCCGTGGCCGATCGCATTGCAGTGATGATGAACGGTTCAGTCATGCAATATGACGATCCAGTGACGCTGTATCGAAACCCAGCCTCAGACCAAGTGGCTGCGTTTCTTGGTGACTTCTATGTGGAAGATGGAGTCGCTCGCGACGGTCAAGTAACAACAGCCACAGGAAGTTTTGCTACTGGCGAAAGCGAACTGTCGGGTGAGGTTGAAGTAGTTCGACAAACACCACAACTTCGGGTGTTTCCCTCGAAGCAGTAACTACTTGCCTATTGTCGTCGTGGGCTCTGTCGGCTCGTCAGTTTCGCCTCGGAAATCGACGATGACTTTGCCCTTGTCGGTGATCGTTACCGGGTAAGACAGCAAGCCCGTTCCGTCGGCGGGGATCGTTGCACCGTCGCATGGGTCGCGGAAGTTCGAAAGCGCCGGTTGCCATGAAAGTGTGCAATTACGGGCTTGGCCTGGTCGACGCGCATCGAACGCGTACCAGCCGGTCGCGACGTCGTCGCCAATGTGTTGCAGGTAAATGTCTCGATTGCCGCTCGACACGTCGGAGAACAACAACGGGCCGCCGTCGGAAATGTTTTCTGCGCGAGCAGTTGCTGAACCAGCGTCATAGGTGTCCGAACCGAGCTTCACTTCAACTGTGCCGGACTCGGTCAGCGACGGGATGGCCACGACAAAGAGCAGCAGCACGAGGACGATGCCAACGGCAACACCCGCTACCGCCATCACCACGGATCGAGCAGAGCGCTTGCGATTTTCCTGCACTGGCATGCTGTCAGTATCCCCGGCCCAAGATTGGAGTGAAAGTCGGGCTGTTGCGGCGGCCGGCTCACCCGGAGATGTGAGTTAGGTGCGGGCCCTTCGGACTGACTACCTTCTCCGGCGTGGATCTACTCGAATATCAAGGCAAACAGTTCTTCGCCCAGTTCGGCATTCCGGTGTCCGACGGGCGTCCGGTAACGACCGTCGACGAGGCCGTTGCCGCTGCCGAGGCA
>SYBH01000037.1 GCA_005787345.1 Actinomycetota bacterium | reverse complement strand
TAGCGCATGTTGTGCTGGACGACATCGGCTCGCTTCACCAACTCGTGCAGAACGGCAAGGCCTCGCGGGTCTTTGAGGTTGATGGAGATTGATTGTTTGCCACGGTTGGCGGTGAAGGCGATGTGGGTCGAGTGCCAGAACATGTCATAGACGGTGTTCACCTTGATGACGGTGGCCCCGAGATCGGAAAGAAGTTGCGTGCTGAATGGTCCAGCAATGGCCAGTCCGAGGTCGAGCACCAAAATTCCTTCGAGTGGACTCTTGAGTGCTTTCGACGTGCCGGTTTGTGCCCGTTCGAAGGGAATGTTGAGTTCGGCGAGAAGTTCATCGGTGTGCTGGCCAACGGTTGGCGCTGGTCCCTGCACCTTTCCTGGCGTCTTCGTCATCGCGTAAACAAGACCGACTTGGCGGATGGGCCCAACTTCGGGGTCATTGACGGTGCAAACGATTCCTTCATCGATCAGCGCCTGATCGCTGAGCGCATCTTCAGGTCGGCGGGTTGGTTGCATCGGTATACCTACCTGTGCTGCAGCATCAAGCCACTCCTGCGCGGGGTATTTCGCGTAGGCCTCTTTCATTTGCGGGTGATAGTGAGCGAGAACTACGAGCTCGCTGTAATCAGGGCCGATTCGAGAAGGATCATCGGTGGGCTTGGTGATTCGATCATCAACATTGATTGAATCGCCTTGGGAAACTCCAAGAGCGAAGGATGGATTCGGCACCCAGTTCTGAATCCAGTTGCCATCGGCGCATTCAAAATGTCCCTTGCTTCCGCGCGGATCAAAGATCCAACACATGTAGCCGTCGGCCTCGGGATGTTCCGGTCGTTGCCAACCGCCGGCTGTGCTGACGAGAACACCTTGCAGGAGCGAGGTTTCGACCCACTGGCCTCGGCCGGTGTGCAGTCGTGCGCGCAATGCCGCGCTGATTCCGGTGGTGGCGAGAAATGCGGCCCCAAGACTTGGCCATCGCGACTGCGGGAAGAGCGGTCCTTCACGATCGGGACCATCGAAACACCCGTGAGGGATCTCAAGGTCGTCAAGTTCGACGGGAAGATCGCAGAGACGACCGATCGCGGTACCGACCCAGCCACGCTGTTCCCAGTGCAGTCCGGTGCGCGCAGCCACAAGCGCATCGATGCCGGGACGATCTTTGAAATCAACATGACGCCCGTACGGTGTGATGGAACACATCACAAGTCGGGGATTGCGCTCTTTTAGCGTTTCCCAGTCGAGGCCAAGTGACTCGGTGACGCCAAGATCAAAGTTCTCGACCAGAACATCGGCTCGATCAATGAGAGCGAGTAGTTGATCGCGTTGCACAGCATCGTTCACGTCGAGCTCAATGCTGCGCTTACCTCGGGCCCACACCCGCGCGCCTGATTCGGTCAATCGGGTGGGGTCGCCACCGGGCGACTCGACCTTGACAACGTCCGCGCCGTTATCGGCCAGCAGCATTGTTGCCATGGGGCCAGCGATCCCTGTTGTGAGATCAATGACCCGGATTCCCCCCAGAACTCCAGCCATGACTGGCATCTTGGTCGACCAAAACCCTTTTGGCAATGGCCAACACGATGTTGATCGTCGGCTCGGGGCCTACGCTGCGCCCATGGCTCGGGCGGAACGATTGGATCTCGATGTGGGCGGCCTGGGTCCCGACGGGGTCGAGTGGATTGCCGCTGATTTGATCGTCCCCGATGGCGTTTCTGCCGCTCCGCTCATGGTGTGTTTCCCCGGGGGCGGAATGACTCGGCGTTATTTCGACCTGCCCGAGGAGCAGCCCGGTGAATGGTCAATGGCCCGTTATCTCGCCGATCACTTCGGCATTGCCGTTGCTGTTGTCGACCACCCCGGAGTGGGAGACAGTTCGGTTCCTGATGATCCCTACACGTTGAACCCGCGGGTCGTTGCTGATGTTGATCATGGCGCGTTGTCGGAACTCGTCGCGCACGCAATGGATCTGTTCGAGCCGACGCGCCTCATCGGACTCGGACATTCGATGGGCGGCTTGGTGGTCGCACACGCGCAGTGGCATCACCGTTCTTTCGACGCGGTGGCTTTTCTTGGTTTTGGTGGGGCCGGATTACCCGAGTATCTGACAAAAGCCGAACTTTCTTATGCCGACAATTACGAGCGGCTTGAACCCGTGCTTGCTGAGTTGGTTCGCGAACGATTCGGAACCGCGCTTGTTCCTGGTTCAACAACCAGTTCTGACATGTTGAATCCCGGAACGCTTTCTGAAGCCCGCCAGATACTCGCCACTGCATCAGGCCCATTGTTGGCGCTCTGTGGTCTGGCGTCGATGGTTCCTGGTTCATCGAATGCTGCTCTGGCATCGATTGAAGTTCCTGTCTTTATTGGTCTCGGTGAGAATGACATTGCCGCAGACATAGGCAATGTTGCGGCTCTGCTCACCTCTTCAGGTGACGTGACGGCCTACGTACTCGCCGAGGCTGGCCACAATCATTCGATATCAAAGAATCGAACAGATCTGTGGGACGCGCTCGGAAACTGGGTTGCCGCGCTTACCGAGCAGGATAACTAAATATCATTCCTCGACGAATCCGGCTTCGCTTCCATCGGCGAGAACGTGTTTGAGAATTTTGCCGCTGGGATTACGCGGAAGTCGTTCGGTGCGCAGTTCGACATACGCCGGAATCTTGTATGCCGAAAGTGACTTCTTGCAGTGTTCATGCACGTCGAGGTCGGTGATGTTGGTGTCAGGTGCGATCACGATGATCGCTTTCACTTCTTGTCCAAGAATGTCGTGGTCGACACCGATCACTGCAGTCTCGATCACACCGGCCATTTCTTCGATGCAGTTTTCGATTTCGAACGGGTAGATGTTTTCGCCACCACGGATGATGAGATCGCGTTTGCGTGAGGCGATGTAAATGCAACCACCCTCTATACGGCCGAAATCACCGGTATTGAACCAACGGCCAGGAAAGAATGCTTCGGCATTCGCAGCAGGATGACGCCAGTACTCGTTCATAAGAAGAGGACTGCGAACGCAAATGTTTCCTTCGCCGCCCTCGGGGAGTTCGTTGCCTTCGTCATCGGTGATCTTTACTTCGCAGGTGGGGATTGCTGGTCCGATGCATTCGGGTGATGCTTCAAGCATCCAGTTGGGTGCGAATGAAACGAGAGAGCCAGTTTCGGTGGAGCCGTAACCAGTTGACATGGTGTGGTCGAGATGCGGAAAGCGATTGGCAAGACGGCGCATTATTTCGGGAGTTGTTGCTGAGCCGCCCATGCCAACAGACATCACCTGTTGCGGTGGGATCTCGGCGCATCGGGGACTATCGAGCAAGCGGAGAATGTGCGTACCGGTTCCGCCGATGATGTTCACCTTGTTGTCGATAATGAAATCAATGACATCGTCAGCTTCGAATCGGGTGAGGAACCAAGCCCCGGTCGAACCGGTGTGGAGACCATTGACGGTTGCCCCGAGACCAGAAACATGGAACAACGGGAACACCACGAGGCGAATGGGGGGTGGACCTTCAGATGGTCCACGACCAGCCATGACCATGCCGCGTGCACCAAGAAAATTCTGGAGCGTTGTGTAGTGAACGACACTGCGATGCGAAAGTACTGCGGCTTTCGGACGGCCAGTTGTGCCGCTGGTGAAGATGAGGATGGCGGCATCATCTTCATTGATGTGATTGGCGGGGATTGATGCGTCGGGTGCGTACGACAGCATCGTCTCGAGGTCTTCGTCGAGATCGAAGCGGGGGGTAGAGACATCGTTCGAAAGTCGCTCGGCGCGCTTTGCATCAAACAAAAGCAACTTCGGTTCGGTGAGATCGATCGCGTGCTGCATTTCCGATTCGGTCCACCAGCCGTTCATGGCGACGGTGATGGCGCCCATGGAGAGGCAAGCCCAGAAGGAGACGATCCATCCGTAAGAGTTCGCGCCGCACAACGCAACCCGGTCTCCATGACCAATTCCATGTTCACGCTGAAGCCAGGCAGCGACCGATGCAACGTCTTTTTCGAAGCCAGCGAAGGTCACGCGGCGGCCATCGCTGAAAATCATGGACTCGCGATCGCCGAACTCGAAGGAATTGACGAGAATCTCGCGCAGCGAGCGCGCTCGATTTCGTAGAACTCCCATGGTCTCGCCGCGCACGTCTTCTTGAACGACCTCAAACGGAGCACCCTCGCTGGTGAGGAGCGCAGTGGCCTCGTGAAGAGCATTCAGTTGCGGCAGGGTGTGGGCGGGGCCGGTCTCGGTCACGTTTCCTCCAAATTGGTGGCGTCCTGCGTGACAGGAG
Organism: Actinomycetota bacterium; assembly: GCA_005787345.1. GTDB lineage: Bacteria > Actinomycetota > Acidimicrobiia > Acidimicrobiales > Acidimicrobilacustridaceae > Acidimicrobilacustris. The sequence continues at coordinate 5,119 of SYBH01000037.1, read as the reverse complement.
CCGATGCGTGGGCGATGCTAGCGGTCCATGTCAGGGATGCTTGAGGGAAAAGTGGCGCTCATCAGCGGATGCGGCGCCGGTATAGGTGAAGCGTCAGCTCGACTGTTCGCGGAGCACGGCGCCACGTTGTGGCTGAACGATCTAGGAGCCGTGGAGCTCAACCGAGTCGTTGACGAACTCGCAGCCTCTGGCGCTGTTGTCGCAGGTATTGCTGGCGACATGAGCGATCCAACATTCGTTGACTCGTGGGTGCAGGGTGCTTTCGACGCGTACGGTCGCATTGATGTGCTTTACAACAATGTCGGCGTATCTCGCTCGGGGTTGATCGGCGACCTCAGCGATGCGGACTGGCGGTTTCAGCAATCAGTCACGCTTGATTCGGTGTTCTACGCGACTCGTGCGGTGATCCCGCACATGATTGCCAATGGCGGCGGCTCAATTGTGAGCATGTCTTCGGGCGCGGGCATCGGCGGCAACTACAACCTCGGCGGTTACGCAGCCGCCAAAGCGGGCGTCATCAATCTGATGGAAACGGTTGCCACGGAATACGGCGCGCATGGCATTCGAGCGAATGCCGTAACGCCAGGCCCGACAGCGACGGCACCACTTCTTGACTATCTGGCAACGCAGCCTGGCGGGGTCGAGGCACATGTTGCCGATCTGGACCTCAAGCGATTGAGCCAGCCTGAGGAAGTTGCGCAAACAGTTTTGTGGCTGGCGTCGGATTTCTCTTCGAACATCACCGGCATTTGTGTGCGCAGCAACATCCGTGCCGCAAGTCGACGTCCGCATGGATCTTGAGGGAACAACAGCTATGGCAGCGAACGAAAGCGTCGAACTGACAGCGTGGCGTGATTTTTGTCGTCGACTCGAAGCGGTGGGCGAACAACTGATGGCCGAACCTTTCCCGGCTGATGCCGCAGTACGTGCTGAGGGTTACGACCACATGGCCGAACAGGTGTTGTGTTGGTTGGGTTGGTCGATCGGCTATCCGAATGCGGCCCGACCGTTCTTTATGCGCCAGAACGATCTGGTTACTCAGTGGGGTGGCCCGAATGCTGACAACGCGTATCGTCACGCGCGTATCGATCCCACCAAGCGCTATCGGGTGAGCGGTCGTATGCATTCCTGTGAAGAGTTCATCCTGGCAATGCGCGCCGGCTTTATGCATCAAGAAAAGTGGGGAACACTCGCTGAGCACAACGGTTCCGATCTCGGGATTGGCAAGGGCGACGAGTTCGAGTTCTTCCTCGGTGGCGATGGCACCGAAGCGGGTTGGCTTCAAATTCCTGAAGGCGCGGTCATGTGCTCAATCCGCGAGTACTACTTCGATTGGACTGAAGAAGAGCCAGCAACGTTCACGATCGAATGTCTTGATGGGCCTGACCATCTACCCCGAGTAACCGCTGAAGACTTTGCCGCAAAGGTTGCCGATGCAGCAGCGGGTGTTGAGCGTTCAATGTCGTACTGGAACCAGTACATGATCGACCAACGAGCGATGCGTCGGGACAATTCGTTTCAAGGTTCTTTTGCGCAAGAAAAGGGTCTCGCTGCCGCGCGTTACGGCTTTTGCTTCTGGGACCTTGGCCCTGACGATGCGCTCATCATTGAGAGTGAAGTTCCCGACGCCCGGTATTGGAGTTTGCAGCTTTATCCCGAGGGTTGGTTCGAACTTGCCGATCCTGTCGAGCGCATGACGAGTTTGAATGATCGCCAATTGCGATTGTCAGACGACGGGCGCATTCGCGCGATTGTTTCTCATCGAGACCCGGGCGTCGACAACTGGCTCGATGCTGGTGGTCGCCAGCGCGGGCTTTGCACGTTGCGCTGGTTTTGGCCGCTGAGCGATGCGGCTCCCGAGCCGACGGCACGACAGGTGAATGTCGACGAGGTGTGGAGCGAACTTCCGGCCGACACTGTTCGAGTTTCAGCCGAGGAACGAGCGGCCTTGCTCGACTCTCGCCGCCGGCATTTGGCTTGGCGGTTCCGCACCTGAGTTCTAGGGGCGCATAATGCCGCCACCGTCGACCGAAATGGTCTGTCCGGTGACATAACGGCTTCCATCACTCAGCAAGAACGCGACTGCGGGGCCGATGTCCTCGATGGCATCGCCATCGCGGCCCATCGGGTTGTCGTCGTACATCGAGGCGAATGCTGCTTCGCGCGCCGGGTCAGAGCCTGCGGCAGGAGCACGGTGACCAGCTGATGCAGGCAGAACGCAATTGACCGTGATGCCGTCACGGCCCCATTCGCGTGCGGCGGTGCGAGTGAGAGAACGGATGGCTTCGTTCGATGCTGCGTAGGGGCCGTAACCAGCAGCGCCGGTGAGTCCCATCGAGGTTCCCATCGTGACGATCCGCCCCCAGTTGTTCGCGGCCATATGCGGTTGCGCCGCTTGCATGAGCCACAGCGCACCCTTGGGGCCGGTGTCGAACAACAGGTTCATATCGCTCTCGGTGACATCGAGCAGGGGAGTGACCGGTCGAAACGATTGCGCGTTCAGGACCAAACCATCGATGCGGCCAAATCTCGCGAGGGTTTCGTCAACGACTTCGAAGGAGCGTGAGCGGTCGGCGACATCGGCGACGAGACCGAGACACTCAACGTTCTCGGATTCAAGCAGCGCGATTGCCTCTGTAAGTCGTTCGGGCTTGCGGCCAGTGATGACGACCTTCGATCCGAGTGCGCCGAGGTGGCGAGCGACGCCAATGCCGATGCCCCGCGTTCCACCGGTGATGATGACGACACGGCCATCAAGAATGTTGAGAGGTGCGTCGGTCATTCGAGAAGCGTAGTTTCCTACCCAATGGCAACGACTTGGAATCCGGGACCGCGCCCCGAATGGGTAGAAGCGGTGAATGCGGGCTTGGTCCTGCCGATCGCGGCCGAGGCGGCGCTTCCCCTTGATCGTGATGGCCTCATTGGCGAGGCGTTAGCGCGGCAGGGGCGAGCAAGCGAGGGGATTGCAGCGCTTTGTGCTCCTGGTCCGGGCACGGGAGAGGACTTCCTCGAAGGACTTGAAATCGCGCTTGTGTCATTAGAGACCGAAGCGAATCTGCATCTTCTTGGCCGGTGGATGACGCGTCGTTTCCTACTTCGACTGCTTGAAGTTCGGCTTCAGATCTGTGACTGGGTTCGTAGCGACCCCGGAGTGCGAGACGAACAAATTATCGAACCGCTGTTTGTTGTCGGAGCGCCGCGCACGGGCACCACGGTTTTGCATGCACTGCTCTCTGCCGATCACCGTCATCGTGTTCCGCTTGGTTGGGAATTCTTGCGACCAGTTCCGCCACCAACCTTCGAAACCTATGACAACGATCCCCGTATCGAATTGGCCGATGCCGAACTACGTGGCCCGCAACTCGTTACCGGCGGACTCGACGCGATTCACGCTTACGCCGGCCGCATGAATAAGGAATGCCTCTCGGCAATGTCCTTTGCGTTTCGCGGCGAAGAGTTCATCAGTCGCTACAACACGCCGAGTTACATCGACTGGTTGCAGTCCTGCGACATGACGCCGGCGTATGAAATGCATCGGCTGGTGTTGCAGATCCTTCAGCGAAAGATGCCTGCAGAGAAGTGGGTGCTCAAGTCGCCGGTGCACCTTCACAATCTGCCGGTTCTGCTCGACACCTACCCCGATGCGCAACTGGTGATCACCCATCGAGATCCGCTGGCGATTCTCGGTTCTGTCACAAGCCTGATCGCCACGCTGCGATGGGCGCATAGTGACGATGTCGATACGACAGTGATCGGTCGCTATCACGCCGACCTGTATCACGGAGACCTCGATGGCCTCGTTGATCTTCAAGCGCAAGGCGTTCTTCCACCTGGTCGCGTCGCTCACGGTTCCTTTGCTGATTTCAATGCAGACGGCGTGGCAGTAGTCGCACGCATCTATGACGAACTCGGCGTTGACCTTCCCGACGATGTGCGTGCTGCCATGACGGCTGCCCTCGCAGGGTCGCCGCGTGAGAAGCACGGCGATCACACCTGGTCATTCGATTGGCTTGGACTTGACGCGGCCGAGCAGAAAGAAATGTTTGCGCGCTATTGCGCAACGTTCAGCGTCACAGACTGAGGCGATTGCGGTGAACGCCCAGGGTGCTGCGATCGTGATTCATCCCCTAGGGGTGGTGCGGTTGCTCCAGGGATGAGCCGAGGTGATCGCCTAATTGACAATTTCCACCGATTTAGTAGACAATCTGCCATGAACGAATATCTGGTGGTCGCCCTTGCCGGCTTCCTCGCTTGCATGGTCGATGGCTCGTTGGGGATGGGATTCGGCCCGACATCATCAACGATCCTTCTGGGCACGGGAATGTCGCCAGTTTCGGTTTCGGCAACGGTGAATATCGCAAAGGTCGCCACCGGCGTTGTTGGCGGACTCTCACATTGGCGTTTCGGCAACGTTGATCGTCGTTTGGCTGTCCGAATGGCTGTGCCGGGAATGGTTGGCGCCCTGGTTGGTGTGACGGTACTTCGGAGCGTTGACGCGTCGGCATTGCGACCGTTGTTGGCAACGATGCTGATCGTTGTTGCCTTGCGCATTCTTTTTAGATTTCGTCGTTCGAATCAAGCAGTACAGACCCAGTACTCGCCAGAGGAAGTTTCACTTCGAGGAGTGGGTGCGGCCGGGTTCGCTGGCGGCGTGACCAACGGTCTTATCGGAGCTTGGGGCCCAGTCGTGACGCCGGTACTTCTGCATAAAGGCCTCTCTGCGCGCTACGCCGTTGGTTCGGTGAATGCAGCCGAGGTGGCGGTCGCGGTGATTTCGGTTGGCTCACTCTTTGGTGCCATTCAAGGGGGAGATGTTGAGGTCGGGATCCTTGTGGCGATGCTGATCGGTGGAGTAGCGGCAGCCCCTCTTGCTGCACTGCTTGCGCGTCGACTCCCGCAGCAGAAAATGGGAATCGCCGTCGCAGGGTTGTTGTTGTTCACCAATGTGCGTGAACTCGCCGGTTGGTTCGGTCTTGGCTGGTCGAGGTGGGTGGCCTATGGCCTCGTCATCGTCCTGATGGGCTTGGCCTTGAGTACCGGCGAACGGTTTCGAATGGCGGATTTTCGATTGCGCAGAGTAGAGTCAGAGGCACGCCGCGGGGTGGAGCAGTCTGGTAGC
>SYBH01000036.1 GCA_005787345.1 Actinomycetota bacterium | reverse complement strand
TCCCGGTCACTACAGTCAGTGAAGGCGGATCGACGGAGGCATCGGTGTTCGAGAAGTTCAAGGCAAAGCGGGCAGCGGCGAAAGCCGAACGAGAAGCACAGGCCGAAGCTGCGAGGGCGGCCAAGCTCGCTGCCGAACGCGAAGCAGCGCGCGCTGACATCGTCGAAGAACTCGGGTTTGCCGAGGCTCGACTCGATGCGGTGAAGAACTTCCACGGCGTGACCGGTGCCGATAAGCCCGACGACATCAACGTGGTGGTGAAGGCCGACGAGTCAATCTATTGCCATGTGACCGATGCGGTGTTGGTTGAACCACGCAAAGGTCCCGGCCAGTGGAAAGGTCGGAGTCAGGGCATTTCCATGCCGATCCCTGGCACACGGTTGCGGTATCGAGTTGGCCGTAACCGAGCATGTGAACATTCTGCGTGCCGCCGAAGAACGTCGCACTGCACTCGATGCCATCCGCATCGGCGACTACGACTCTGCAGGAATCGCGTTCAACGTTGCTGCCGATCTGCTCGAGTCCTCCGGTGGCGACGCAATGCTCATTCGTGAACTTCGCCTCGATTCCGCTCGAGCAAGTAGTGGGGACTGGTCGGCGATGGATACGAAGAAGCAGTGGTCGAACCGTCGAGCATCAACCAAGGGCCGCAAGACCCGCTACGACGACTGACTTTCACCAGTTCCGGTTCCTCGAGCGACTGTCTCACTCGGATGCTCAGATGCCAGTCCCGGCACCGCTCGATGCCGGACCTTCCCCGATTCCCAAAATGCCAACGTGGAACGAGGAACGCTCTATGGAACCGAATCTGTCCGAAAGCCCAGGGGGCCAAACTATTGGCGTACGGCACGTACTTGACGTACGCACGGGCATCAGTAGCCTTGAGGACATGACAGTTCGCCACTTCCCTTCGTACTCCGAGGCTCGGGCCAACCTCCGCGGGGTTCTCGATGCCGCGAACGCCGGTGTCGTGACCACGCTCGAGCGCGACCACACCCGCTTCGCAGTGGTCGACGGCGAGCTGCTTCGTTCGCAGCTCGCAACACTTCGGCCCGCGCACGCTGTCGTGACTGCCGAAGGCGGAGGTTGGTCAGCATTCCTTCCTGGACTTCCCATCTCCGGCGAAGGCGAAGACCTCGACGCGGCCATCAACGATCTCATCGACGCTCTGCGTGATTACGCAACCGATTGGAATGATCGTCTGCATGTCGCAGCCAACCACGAAGCGAACTGGGCAGTTGCGGCGTTGGTGGAATTGAGCACCGACGAACAATTGCGTTCCTGGTTGCTTACGTTCGACACCGCCGCTGGACAATGAAGCGCCGCGCCGCTACTCGGCGCGAACACGTTCGCTTCTGTGAAGTTGAAGGTTGGCGGCAGGTTCAGAGCGCTCGTGATCGCACGAACAAACACCACATCACCTTTGAACTTCCACTCGATGACGGACGCATTCTTCGCACCCGAATCTCACGCCCACCAAACAACGAGACCTACGGCAAAGCGCTGTGGTCGCACATCCTTCGCGATCAACTGTGTGTCACCCAGGGCGAGTTCTGGTCCTGTGTTGATGACGGCAACGTTCCTGTTCGCGCAACCACATCACCGGCGCCACCATCGGCGGCACTCCCCGCCGGACTCGCCCACCAATTGGTGCACATCTTGCAGTTGAGCTCTGCCGAAGTGGCGCAACTCTCGCTTGCCGAAGCACTCGACTTGATGAACGACCACTGGGCGAACTCCGGCGAATGAAGGCTTGTCACTTCGTCTGATCGCGTGAGAGTTACTCCCTATATATAGGTGTCGACACTTCTCGCACCTCAGGGCGGCCATCCATCGGCTCCGATCCCAAGCGCCCCTTGGTATCGGGGCGATTCCCCACTCCCCCATCACTCCCAACCGAAAGGACCATCTATTGAATGAATTCACTCCCACAACCCAGTTCATTTCTCTCAACACACTTCCCAATCCGCATCTCTATTTCGCCTACGGCTCGAACCTCGATCCCGAGCAAATGCAATGGCGTTGTCCCGATGCACTCGCCATCGGCGCTGCCCGTCTCGACGACTGGGCATGGCGTATCGGTGGCCGCGGCTACGCCACTGTTTCTCCTTCGCCTGGCTCGCAGGTTTGGGGCGCGATCTGGAATCTTTCCGACAAAGACCTGCGCACCCTCGACCGCTACGAAGGCGTGGCCGGCGGGCTTTATCGCCGGGAACCGATCATCGTGCTGGCCAACAATCAGCCCATCGAGACACTCATCTACATCGAGAACTACGACGATGTCGGCACGCCGCGGGGCGACTACCTGGAAAAGATCCTTCTGGGCGCCGAACATTTCGACTTACCCCTGGAATGGATCCAACAGTTGGCCGACTGGCGCTGACCAACGTCTCTTTGGCTGAAAGTATGTCTCGGACAACGCCGAACGCTACTGGTACGGTTCGCTATCGCTCTCGGCCTGGGGAGAGCATTGGTTCCCCCACCATCCGGAAGGTCAGGACAACCATGTCGCCTCGCTCCCGCTTTGCTGCTGTCGCCACAGCGATCGTCCTACTGGCAGGCTCAACCGTGCTGATCAGCGCGAGCCCCGCCAACGCATCGGCGCTTGAACTCACCGTCACATCCGCCGCCGACACTGCCGGCACTTGCCCTTCGGCCAGTAACTGCACGCTGCGCCAGGCACTTACACAAATGAGTAGCGGCTATCCCGACGAAATCTACGACGCGTCAATCACCATCGCACCCGGAATTGGAACCATCGCACTCACCGGCACCCTTAATTACGACGGCGGTCTCAACTATGCAAAGAACCTGACAATCGATGGCAATGGAATTGCGATTGTTGGAGATGGCACTTTTCAATTATTCGGTTCTGGCACAACAGGAGCCACCGAAATTCACAATGCCACATTCACGGACGGCAACTCTCCCGATGTCGGCGGAGCGATCTTTGCCGGTGGCGCACTCTCCATTCGCGATACAACGTTCTTGAACAATGTGAGCGTGCAACAGGGTGGAGCTGTCCACTCAGTTGGTTCGGTCAACCTGAGCAACGTCACGTTCGAACGCAACTCGTCTGCCGCCGGCGGAGCAGTTTTCGCAAGCGGAGCTATTACCGCGGTCGACTCGTTGTTTGAAGACAATATGGCCCAGTCTTCCGGCGGTGCCATCGCTGCCGGTGGCGTTGCCTCGTTCACCAACACAGAGTTTTCAATCAACACCGTCACCTCTTCCCAGGGTGACGGCGGCGCAGTGACGCTGTTTGGAAATTCCGGTACGTCCACAATTCAAGATTCGGTCTTCACGGCTAATTCGGGTCCGGGTGGCGGCGGTGCGATCCGTTGCAGTCATGCGCTGACAGTTTCCCGAGTCTCGTTCACTCAGAATTCGGCATTCAACGGAACAGGTGGAGCGATCGAATCTGATGGCAACGTTACGATTTCAGAAACATCATTCGTCCAAAATCTGGCTGATATTGCCGGTGCCGTGAGCGGCACGACTGTGACGGTGAGTGACTCTGCGTTCGTAGAAAACGATGCCCAGATTGATATCGGTGCTATCTACGGAAACGTCATCACCATCAACCGAAGCTCGTTCGACGGCAATTCAGCAGCGAGAGATTTTGGCACAGTGAATTCGACAGGTCTTCTGACCGTGGCCCAATCGAGCTTCACGAACAATGTGGCTGGCCGACAAATTGCTGTTGCGCAGTCCAACGGCGCCGTGTCGTTTGTCAACACCACGATCGTGGGCAACTCCTCGCAGGGCCCACTGATTTTGGGATTCGGCAATGTTCAACTGAAGTATTCAACTGTTACCGAAAATGTGGTCACGACAAATCAGAACTCACTTGTCATTTTCTCAGGTGGTGTGATCTCACTTTTCGGTAACGTCCTTACCAACTCCAGTCCAAACGTTGAGATCTGCAGTGGCGCCACATCCTCGAGCGGTTACAACTACGCAAACGACACCTCGTGCGGGTTGACGGCAATCGGTGACAATCAAAATGTGTCGAACGATCCGATGCTCGGTGCACTCGGCGACCATGGTGGGTACACACTCACACAACTTCCGCTTGTCGGTAGTCCGCTTATTGGCGCAATTCCGAATAGCAGTTGCCAGACTGGCGGTGCACCGTCGTTTGACCAACGCGGATTCGCCCGTCCCAATATTCCGAGCGGTCCCTGTGATATCGGTGCCGTGCAGCTCACCCCTCAGTTGAACGCGATCCTTTCGGGTCGAACCTTGACCCTCTCGATCACTGAATTCACCTCAGCGGCCACCATCACGTTGCAATCGGGCTCGATCCTGCTCGGCACTATTACCGTGGACGCCACCGGTTCGGGAACCGCCACCTATGACCTTGAGTGTTCGGTTCCCGCTGGGTCCCAAACCGTCACCGCATCGGCAACTGGTGGCCAGTCGGCAACGGCTGCTTTTGACCTCGAGGCCTGCACGCCCGAAGTCATTCCCGTCTTCGCGGGCTAAACGCTCCCATGGTGTAGCGCAATACGTTCTTGGGTAGGGTGAGTAATCAACCTTCGCGGAATGAGACTCCTTTGACTGCTCGACGAATTCTTCTCCCCTTCGCAGCACTGGCGCTTGTCGCTGCAGCGTTCGTGCTCCCGTTTGGTTCGTCATCGAACTCCAACGCAGACGCGGTCACCGCCCCTGCCGAACCCGTCACCGCTTTCACAATCATGGACAACGGTCAAGGCCTGTGCGATCTCTACACAATCGATCTTGCCTCCGGCGCTCTCACTGACCTGCCCGCCGCGTCGTCTGAAGCAGCATGCGCCGAAGACCTTGCGGTTGCAGCCAATGGAACGGTCTACGGCATCGCCGGTGCACAGTTGTATTCAGTCACCTCAGTCAGCCCTTCGGCTGACTCACTTAATGGCGCGGAACTCATCACCTTCTCTGCCGATGGAACGCCAAGTGGACAATCACTTACCGTTGGTGGGCTTCCCATCAGTGGTCTTAACGGCGGAGGCATCGCAATCGACGCGGCTGGCACCGTTTACGTCATCGCACTCAACGAAACCACCTGCAGTCCACCTCTTACTGCTCCAGGGAGTTTTGGTCCGTCCGACAGCGACGCGTTCAACTGCTTGTTCACGGTGAATCTTTCCACTGGCGAACTCACGCAGGTTGGCGACGGCTTCGCACCGAATAGCAGCGTTTTCGGGCTCACTTCTTGTGCATCAACTATGTGGTCATTGATTCCTGGGATCTCCCCCACCAGCGTCGAACAGTCACCGGCCTCAATCGGAGTGCCTTGGGCGTCCATTGATCCGGCCACTGCGATTCCGACCGAAGCTGGCGTCAGTACCCAGTTACTTGGACACGACTGCGTGGCTACCGGCAACACTGTCTATGCGATGTCGACAGGCGGCTTCGGAGTAGGAGCAAATAACCTCACACCATCGGTGCCGGGCATTCCTGATCTGGGCACTGTTGATCCGACCACAGGCGTCTTCACCGAAACCGTCACCATGGACAACCCCACCGGCTACATCTCTCCGTTGGCGTTCGCAGTGCTTCCGATCCCTGTGGAACCAGAACCTGCACCAGCACCGCTCGCACCGAACTTCACGCACTGAGGTTTCGCAGCCCTTTCAGCAGCGAGCGAATTGGGCGCGTACGTTGTCGCCATGACTTCTGCCGCTGAGTTCACCGACCGATTCCTGCTGACCGATCAGGTCGCCATCATCACTGGTGCCGGCAAAGGCATCGGCGCTGCCATCGCTAGGACCTTCGCTGCTGCCGGGGCCGACGTTGTCCTCACCGCCCGCACCGAAGAAGACCTCGAAGCCGTTGCTGCCGATGTCCGTGCGCTTGGCCGGCGTGCGCTCGTTCTGCCCGGAAACGTGAACGATCTCACGGTGCTCGCGAACATTGTTGACCGCACGATCAGCGAGTTCGGTCGCCTCGACATCGTCGTCAACAATGCCGGCGGTTCAGTATCCAAGCCGTTCCTTGAAACCTCGGTCGAGCAGATCGAAAAGTCATTTCACTTCAATGTGTCGGTGCCATTCGAACTGACACGACTGGCAACACCACATTTGCTGCGAAGCGAGAACGCGTCGGTCATCAACATCAGTTCCGTCGCCGGCCAACATGCGTTACGCGGATCGCTGACCCACAGCCTCACAAAAAACTCCGAGTCGCATCTCACCAAGTTGATGGCCGCAGAGCTCGCACCTCGTATTCGGGTGAATGCTGTGCTTCCTGGCGCAATCGAAACCGATGCGCTCGCGACCTACCTCTCGACCCGGGGCGCTGAAATTCGCGACACCATGCACGCCAATACGCTCATGCGCCGCAACGGAACGCCCCAAGACATTGCCGACGCGGTCTTGTTCTTTGCCTCACCGGCGGCGTGTTGGATCACCGGCAAGCTGCTCGAAGTCGATGGCGGTGCAGCCGAAAACATCGTGCCCAAGGCCATTACCGACCTCGCGCCCTAACTCTCGCCGACCCACGCTCAAACTGAAAGACTCACGCCATGACTGAACTCTTCCCCGCCTACGACGCAACCCGCACTCGCATGCTTGAGCTTGCCCGTTCCGTTGGCCCCGACGCACTCACCGCAACCGTTCCCGCATGCCCCGACTGGACGGCGCTGCAACTCATCACCCATTGCGTTTCGCTGCCCGCCGCACTCGGCGCTGGCGATTTCCCGTCCGGCGATATCAACGAATGGATCGACAAGATCCTCACCGCCCGAGCCGGTGCTTCGCTTGATGAACTCGCCGACGAGTGGGTCGGCGCGAACGAAACCATTGCTGGCATGGTCAACGGTGGCGGTGCAATGTTGTTCGACGATCTCGTCGTACATGAACACGATCTGCGCGGTGCGCTTGGCGTGACCGATCATGCAGCGCTCGACGCGAATGTCATGGTGCCGAGCAGCCTCGCTTCTTGTGTTGCCGCTCTTGAAACCGCTGGACTTGGCAGCATCGAGGTTCGCAGCGCCGAAGGAACCTGGCGTTCGCACGACGCCGAACCGGGCTGGGTGCTTGAGGTCAGCCCCTGGGAAGCGGTACGCGTCATCTACAGCCGCCGCACCGCCGACGAACTTCGCGCTCTCGGTGGCAGCGACAACATCGAGGCCTACATCGGCCTTCTCGACGCGCATCTCCCTCTCCCCACCTCGTCGCTCGGCGAGCGCTGAAGATTTTCCCTAACGTTCCTCACACGACGCACGAAAGAAGACGCACATGACCGTTACACCTTGGGATGACTATCCCGTCCACCAGTCCTCCGACTGGATCGCCCACGTCGCGACCAGCGATCGCAACTTCTACGACCGCTACTACTTCAATGTGCTTGACACCCAAGGTCGCTTCATGATCGTCATGGGTCTCGGTCAGTACCCCAACCTCGGCACTACCGATGCGTTCGCAACCGTGCGCGTTGGCGAGAAGCAGCATGTTGTTCGCGCCTCAAAGCCGCTCGTTGATCGTTCCGACATTTCGGTTGGCCCGCTTCGCATCGAAGTAATCGAACCGCTCAAGCGCCTGCGCTTCGTGGTCGAACCCAACGAGCACGACGTTTCTCTTGATCTCACTTGGGAAGGGTTTGGCCCCGCCATTCCTGAACCGAACCAGTTCATTCGCAACGGCACGCGCATCACGTTTGATACGCAGCGTCTTGCGCAGATGGGTTCGTGGACGGGCACTCTTTCCGTTGCTGGCGAAACCTTCGACGTAAGGCCCGAAACCACCTGGGGTTCTCGTGATCGTTCGTGGGGTGTTCGCCCAATTGGCGAGCGTGAGCCCGAGGGTATTTACCGCGACACCTTCAAGCCCGGTGGCATGTGGAGCTATTTCCCCATGCGCTTTGAAGATCACTGCATCTATTACATCTGTTCTGAAGGCGCCGATGGCTCACGCAGTCTCGAACAAGCCGAACGAGTGTGGCTCGATGGTCGCGTTGAACAACTTGGTCGCACCGAACACGCACACGAATTTGAACCCGGCATTCGTTTGCTCACCGGTTCAACGATTTCGTTCCCCGATTCGGGCATCGACATTCGGTGCACACCGCTGCTCGCCAACTTCCTTGCCGTCGGTACTGGTTATGGTCTCGAACCCGACTGGCGTCACGGCATGTACCAGGGCCCCGACCTTGTTGTGCAGGGAATCACCTACGAAGTTCCGGAAATTCGCCAGCTCGGCGCGTATGCCGTTGTCGATCACGCCGCTCGCTTCGAATACGACGGCCATGTTGGCTACGGCCTCTACGAACACTCCTTCTCCGGCGCAATGCCGAAGTACGGGCTGGAGTAATTCGCAGATAGCGTCAGCGTCTGTTCCCCCACGCTTTCGGAGTTCCGATGACTGCTGACCTGTTCGCCCTCAACGCCGACGCGCAAGATCTGCTCTTCCGCGAGGCACATACCGCAAAGAAGTTCACCGATGAACCGGTGCCCGACGAGCAGGTGGCCGCCATCTATGACCTCATCAAGTGGGGTCCGACGATGACGAACTCCCAGCCAATGCGCATCGTGCTGGCGCGTTCGGAAGTCGCTCGAGCGCGAGTTGTCGGTCACATGCTTCCGAGCAACGCCGAGAAAACGGCGAATGCACCCCTTATTGCCGTGCTCGCGGCCGACATGAAGTTCAATCGCCATATCGAGCGCATCTTTCCCGACGCTCCGTTCATGGCTCAGATGTATGAGAAGGACGACTTCCGTGAACCCATTGCCGATAGCCAAGCTTGGATGCAGGCCGGCTATTTCGTGATGGGTATTCGCGCAATCGGCCTTGATGCGTGCCCGATGCTTGGCCTCGACCGCCCCGGTCTTGATGCTGACCTGTTCGCGGACTCAGACCTGAAGTGCATCTGCGTGGTGTTGATCGGCAAGCCCGCCGAGGACGCCTATGGTCCGCGCCTTCCCCGCCTGAACTACGACGAGGTCGTCAGCGTTCTTTGATCAGCAAGCAAGCACTTCGAACCGGTCCTAGCGTGAAGACACAGGTTCGGGGAGGAACAAATGGCTGCTGAACACTCGACATCGCTTGCTGGTCAGGTCGCGATCGTGACCGGCTCTGGCCGCGGCATCGGCCGGGCAATTGCTCTCGCCTATGCCAACGCGGGCGCACAGGTTGTGATCACGGCTCGAAGCCAAGATCAGATCGATTCGGTTTGCGACGAAATCGGCGCTGCCGGCGGAACGGCCATTGCTGTTCGAGCTGATGTCACCAATCGCGCCGATGTCGTTGCCCTTATTGCGCAAACGCTGGAAGCCTTCGGGCGGCTCGACATTGTTGTCGCTAACGCCGGCGCAACATCGCCCGAACATTCCGTGTCGCCAATTGATGACTTCGCCTATGTCGTTGATGTGAACCTCACGAGCGTTCAACATCTCGCTCTGACCTGCGAACCTCATTTGCGGGAACGGGGCGGAAAGTTCATCGTGATGGGTTCAGGGGCAGGCCGTCGTCCATTCAAAGGTGGGGCCAGCTATTCCGTTTCGAAGGCGGCGGTTTCGATGTTGGTGCGCTGCCTTGCGGTGGAGTGGCGAGAATCAGCGATCGCCGTGAATGAGATCGTTCCTGGTCCGGTGCACACCGAAATGGCCGCGAAAATTCTTGATGTACCCAATATCGATTCGGCGATTCGTATGGACTGGCACAAGACCCCCGACGACGTCACGCCTCTTGCGCTATTCCTGGCTCAGCAACCAAACAACGGGCCAAGCGGTCAAGTATTCAGTCTTTTAGGACGCGATCTGTAAGTCGGCAGCGGTGCGCGGGCTTATGCCGGTGAGGCTTGTAGTAACGCCGCCAACCCAGATACCCGGACCGACGGGTTGTTGATGGCGTTGGTCAGTGCGTCGGCTGAGCCGATGATGACTGCGGTGCCACCTGCTCGAGTGAGCCCGGTGTAGAGAAGTTCACGGGTGAGAAGCGGCGACCCTTCATTCGGCAACATCAGCACCACAAGTTCTTTGTATTCCGATCCCTGGCTCTTGTGCACGGTCATGGCATAGGCCCGCTCAACCGGCGGCAGATCAACCGTCGAGATGTAACGAGGCTCCTCGTTGGTGCGGAAACACACTTTGGGACCATCTTCGGTTTCAACCACGACACCAATATCGCCGTTGACCAGACCAACTCGCGGCGAGTTCACCGTGACAAGTAATGCTCGGCCGGGAACGAGAAGGTCTCCAGATCGCAACTGCAATCGACGGTCGATGATGTCGTTCCACTGATCAATGCCCAGCGGACCGCGACGCATGCCACACAACAAGCGACTTCCCGCAATCTTTTCCAACGCCGTTGCATGATCGGCAGGGTTGGTCGAACGAGCGAGGTTTCGGACTTCGCGATAGGTGCTCATCAATGCATCGATGACCGAGCTCGCCGGCTTTGCGCCCCCATCTGTTTCCACGAACGTGAGCTGAGGACCCGAGTTTCGTATCGCGGCAAGGGCCTCATCTGCTTCGCCCTTGCGAATCATTGGGGCGACAGTCGCGATCGGATTATCGCCGGTGATGCGACGCACTTTTTGCAGTTCGAACACGCTGCCATCGAGCAACCCTGCTGACGACACAAGGTCGCGAAGTACCGAACCCGACTCGACACTTTCCAACTGCGCGTCGTCGCCCACCAGAAGCAACCGTGACCGTGATCCCAGCGCTTCGAACAGTCGGGCCATAAGTTGCAACGGAACCATCGAGGTTTCGTCGATGATGACGAGGTCGTGATTCAGCGGACGCTCTCGGTCATGGGCGAAACGAGTGCTGCGGCCACGGGAACTGCCCAGTAACCCGTGAATTGTTGTGGGCTTCATCGCCCGCAATTGCGCCAACACCGCATCGGACGGGCGGTTGTCGCTCTTCTCAAGCGTGTCGGCGAACTCGTTGAGCAGCTCTTTCGCCCGAGTCGCGGCCTTTCCCGTGGGTGCGGCAACAGCCACCGACACTTCTTGGCCCTGCTCTTCAGCAGCGACCAAAAAAGCCAATAAACAACGGGTGAGCGTGTAGGTCTTGCCAGTACCTGGGCCACCGGTGAGCACATTGAATGAGCGAGCGAGCACCGATTTGGCCAGTTCATTCTGACGAGCATCGTCATCTGACACTTCGAGTTCGCGGTCGATGAGTGCGAGCGCAGCAGGCGAGGTGACATCGTCGGAATGGGCAATGAGTTCGCGCACCGATTCAGCCACCAACACTTCGTCGGCAAACTGTCGCTGTGAGCTGAAACGATTCTCAATCAACACCAGCGGACGGGTATCGGCCAATGCCTCAGCCGAAGTGCCAGGCACATCAAGCACTCGAACGAGCGGCGATGCGCGCAGTGCGTTGTCGAACTGCTTCGCTGTTGGCAGTGCCGGAAGTTCCCACTCTTGGCCTGAACGGGCAATTGCCCGGCCAAGGTCGTCAGCCAACGAGTCGAGATTCAGACACGCGTGACCGTTGCGGTGCGCCCATACCGCAAGGCCAAGAGCAAACAACACAGTTTCATCGGTGCAGTTGGCGCGACGTGCAAGCATCGAAGCGGTGACGATGTCGGCGTTCCCAAAAAGACCGGTTCCGGTTTCGGGGTCGAATCGCAATGCATTGAGGAATTCAATCGGTTCGGTCATGACTGACCCCCAAGCAGTTTGCTCGCGGCCACAATCAATTCGCTTGACGGGCGCCAGGCGAACACACCATTGCGTTGACCATCAATTACTGCGGTGTCGGGGCCGATCATTCCTCGCACAAACAAATAGTTCGTGTCGCCGATGTGGCGATCGATGTCGTAGCCGGCCAACCGAAGCTGCAACATGCGGTGAAGCGCGACGTTGTAGACAAGGATCTGCAATGGATAGTCTCCGTGTTCCATGGCCTGCTTCATCGACTCATAGCCATAGGCCGAGATCGGCGCGACATCACCTGGCGTATGCAGTCGATTGGTCTTGTAATCGACGACGCCGTAGGTGCCATTCGATGCATCGCCGAGACGAATCACTGAGTCGATACTTCCGGTCATGAGGCCAGCCATGGCCGACATGCGATTGCCCGCGGCCAACGCCTTGAAATAGTCGGAGAACTGGTCATCGTCGTATGACGCGGCGAGTTCGAACAGGGCGCTTGGCGTGACAGGCGAGTTGCCATCGGCCAGCGGGAAGTGGAACACCAACTCGTTAAGTCGGTTGGAACCGATCGTGCGTAGCGTGGCGTGGTCGGCCGTGGCACCAAGTGGCGTATCGATGGCCAACATCAAGCCTTGAGCCAGAACCTCGGGATCGGCGTCGAACGATGCAGCTCGGCCCGAGGTTTCGATGACGGCGCGCACCTCGGCCTCGACATCGGGTAGCGAAAGGTCGATGA
>SYBH01000007.1 GCA_005787345.1 Actinomycetota bacterium | reverse complement strand
GCAAAATGCCGCCGACGCCCGTTGCTGCGCCCTGGTAGGGCTCGATTGCAGAAGGGTGATTATGAGATTCGATGCGGATCGCGGCAGCAATGCCATCGCCAACATCGACAACGCCGGCGTTTTCGCCCGGACCAACGAGTACCCATGGCGCTTCAGTGGGAAGACGCTTGAGATGAACCCGAGACGACTTGTACGAACAGTGCTCAGACCACATCACCGCAAACATCGCCAACTCAAGGTGGTTGGGGTCGCGGTTGAGGATCTTGCGGATGTCTTCGTATTCGGAGTCAGTCAGGCCGAGGGCACGGTGAATCGCGTCATCCATTAGGTACAGGCTAGTGCGCCGGAACACCAAAATTCGCCGGGTTTCGACGTGACCATTGTCGGTTTCGCGATGGTGTGATGGACTCAACGCTTATGAGCGACCCGACCTCTGAGCCTTCTGGAGAGAAGCCGCGTATCGGTCTTCCCCCCGGCACGATGACTAAGAGCCATAGAGACGCGCTCAAAGTCGGTCGCGAGCGCGGGCAAATCGTTCGGCGCTACTTGAAGGCCATCGAATCGGCGAAGCCCCGACGAGGTCGACCAATCACGCCCGAGGGCTTACGCAAGAGCATTGAGAAAATCGATGCCAATCTCGCAACCGAGAAAGACCCGTTGCGCAAACTGGATTTGGTGCAGTCAAAAATCAAGAAACAGAAAGATCTCGAGGAATTCGAATCACCCATCGACATGGTGGCTCTTGAGAACGAGTTCGTTCGCGTGGCCAAGGACTACAACGATTCGAAGGAACTCAGTCCTGAGGCCTGGCTCGAACTCGGTGTACCACGCGAGGTTTTACGGCGCGCCGGGATTCTGAGCTGACGCAGTTCATTCAGACTCTGCCGATCAAGCTCTGCCGATCAGACAGACAGCAACGAGCGAAGCAACGGCAATCCGTCGGTGCTTCCAAGCAGTTCACTGGTTGAGCGTTCCGGGTGCGGCATAAGTCCAACCACGTTGCGACCTTCGTTGCACACACCGGCAATGTCATCCACAGATCCGTTGGGATTCACGACGTAACGCAACACGATGCGATCTTCATCGCGAAGTTGCGCGAGCGTTTCAGCATCACAGGTGTAATTGCCTTCGAAATGATTGATCGGAATGCTCAGCACTGCACCTTTGTCGGCGGCGCGAGTCAGCACCGAGTTTGTGGTCTCAACCCGCAACTGTGCAGGTGCGCAAACAAACTTCAGGCCAGCGTTCTTCTGCAATGCGCCCGGAAGAAGCCCAGCTTCAGTAAGCACCTGGAAACCGTTACAAATACCGACAACTGGGCCACCAGCAGCAGCGAACTCAGCGACTGCAGACATCACTGGTGAGAAACGCGCAATAGCTCCGGGACGCAAGTAATCACCATGTGCGAAACCACCGGGAACGATGACAGCATCGACACCATTCACCGTTGCATCGCCATGCCACAGAAGTTCAGGCTCTCCACCAACGAGGCGCATGGCCTCAACCATGTCCTGCTCACAGTTCGAACCGGGGAAGACGACGACCCCGACGCGTGAACTCACGATGCGACGCCAGCTGGTTCGAGTTCAACAATCGCGTCTTCGATGACGGGATTGGTGAGGAACCGACGACAGAGATCTTCCGCTTCCGCGCGAGCTGACGCTTCATCGACAGCGTCGATTTCAAAACGAATGCTCTTGCCGACACGCACGCCGCTCACACCTGCAAAACCCAGCGTAGGCATGGCTCGTTCGATCGTGGAACCTTGGGGATCAGCGATCCCAGGTCGAAGACGGACTTCGACGTGCACCGAGAAGATCATGGACCCATGTTCGCACATCGACGCGCGTATGCGATGCAGATCTGCATGCGGTCGATCGTCACCCGCACCATTCGGCGAATGAACGACCAGTGATGCGCTCATAGGCATCGACATAGCGAGCGCTCGTGGTGTCGACAACCTCGGCGGGAAGCGGTGGCGCTGGTGGCTGCTTGTTCCAATCGAGACCATCGAGGTAATCGCGCACCGGCTGCTTATCGAACGATGGCGGCGTGCTTCCCGGCTTCCAGCGTTCCGCCGGCCAGAACCGTGAGGAATCGGGGGTCAGTACCTCGTCACACAACACAAGTTCGCCATCGATCAGACCCAGTTCAAACTTGGTGTCAGCAATGAGAATGCCTCGGGCCGCAGCCCACTCGGCGCCTTTTGTGTAGAGCTCAAGTGCCGCCGAACGAGCCCGCTCGGCGAGGCCGGCACCCATCAGATCGACAGCGGCCTCGAAGGAGATGTTCTCGTCGTGGCCTTCTGCGGCTTTGGTCGAAGGGGTGAAAACGGGTTCGGGTAACTGGGCCGATTCAAGCAGTCCCGCAGGGAGCACTTGGCCGTGCATCGTGCCGTTGGCCTTGTATTCCTTCCAGGCCGAACCGGTGAGATACCCACGAACGATGCATTCGATGGGCAGCATTTCGGCCTTGCGGCACAGCATGATGCGGCCTTGCCAGTCGTCGCGCTGAGCTGCGGGGGGGCAGTCATCAAGCGAGGTCGAAATGAGATGGCTGCCAACAACGCCTTGGAACTTCTCGAACCAGAACGCGCTCATAGCGGTGAGCACTCGGCCCTTTTCGGGTATCGGTTCGGCCATAACCACGTCGAACGCGCTCAGACGGTCGGAAGTGACCATCAGTAATCGGTTGTCGCCCGCGTCGTAGATGTCGCGGACTTTTCCTGAGTAAATGTGTGGGAGTGCGTCGGTCATAGCGGTTCTCCTGGAATGGCCCACGGCCGATCCTCGGTTCAGAGGATGTCGCCCGGACGATACCCAGCAGCAGCAGGATCAGCCGCCACAAGCGCCGAAACAGTTGCGACAAATGACGCGACTTGTTCAGGCGCACGACCAACGAAGTCGATTGGGTGTGCGAGTACGCCGGCAAGTTCATCCGGAGCAAGACCAAGACGCGCATCGGCAGCGAGTCGTTCGATGAGATCGTTGCCTTCGGCTCCGTCTTCGCGAAGACGCAACGCCGCCGCAACCGCATGTTCCTTAATGGCTTCGTGTGCTTGTTCACGACCAACGCCGTTGCGCACTGCAGCGACTAGCACCTTGGTTGTTGCAAGGAACGGCAAGTATCGGTCGAGTTCGCGTTCAATAACTGCAGGGTACGAACCGAAGTCGGCAAGCACGGTCAGGAACGTTTCAAACAAACCGTCGATAGCAAAGAACGCGTCGGGCAGTGCAACGCGGCGCACGACCGAACAACTGACATCGCCCTCGTTCCATTGGTCGCCAGCAAGCGAGGTAACCATCGTGAGATGGCCACGGAGAATGGCAAGCAAACCGCCGATTCGTTCGCAACTGCGGCTATTCATCTTGTGCGGCATGGCTGAAGATCCGACCTGACCAGGACGGAAACCTTCGGTGGCCAGTTCTTGCCCGGCCATAAGGCGAATCGTAAGGGCGAGGTCAGCAGGACCAGCGGCTGCCTGCACAAGCGCCGAGACCACATCGAGGTCGAGCGAGCGCGGATATACCTGACCAACATTGGTGAGCCATGCATCAAAACCGAGATGCGCGGCGACACGAGATTCAAGCTGTTCGAGACGTTCGCTATCGCCATCGAAGAGATCGAGCATGTCTTGTTGCGTTCCAACCGGGCCCTTAATGCCACGCATCGGATAGCGCGCAAGTAGATCGTCAACTCTGTACAACGCCTGCAACAGCTCTTCACCGGCATTCGCAAACCGTTTGCCGAGCGTGGTGGCCTGCGCGGGCACGTTGTGCGAACGACCAGCCATCACCACGGTTGCCGATTCCGCAGCGCGTTCAGCCAAACGAGCGAGCGCCGCGAGCATGCGACCACGAATCACGAGCAACGAACGTCGCAACTGCAACTGCTCGACGTTCTCGGTGAGATCGCGCGAAGTCATCCCTTTATGAATCTGTTCGTGACCAGCCAACGCACAGAACTCATCGATGCGCGCCTTCACATCGTGGCGAGTCACGCGTTCACGAGCGTCGATGGAATCGAGGTCGACCTGATCGATGACACGGCGATAGGCATCGATCGCATCATCGGGCACTGCGACACCGAGGTCGCGCTGGGCTTCAAGAACGGCCAGCCAAAGTTCTCGCTCAAGAACGATCTTCTGTTCAGGCGACCACAGTCGGACCATCTCCGCGCTCGCATATCGAGCAGCAAGAACATTGGGTACGGACGTGGACGCCATTCGGTCTCCTCAAGGGCCCAAAGCGGGCACCTCTTCAGGATACGACTACGACGAGGTGACCTCGGTGCGATTTAGAGATCAAGAATTGGCGCGAGGAGCGCGATCTTCAATCCTTTGGGCCGCAGCATCTGAGGCAATGTCATTGCGATGGTGCAGACCGGGCCAAGAAATCTTGCCAACCGCGTCGTATGCAGTCTGACGGGCTTCGGCCAAAGTGGCGCCCTGGCCAGTCACAGACAGCACTCGTCCACCAGCGGTGATGAGTTCGCCATTGGCATTGGCCCCAACCCCAGCGCAGAACACCGTGACGCCAGCGACTGCTTGAGCGTCATCGAGTCCTTCAATCACATCACCGGTGCGCAGATCGCGCGGGTAGCCCTCGGCTGCACACACCACGGTGACAGCTGCGCCGTCGTCGAATGTTGGCGCGGCACCAAGTTGGCCAGCAGCAGCTGAAGCGAGCAGTTCACCGAGATCGCTAGTGAGTCGGGGAAGCACAACCTGTGTTTCCGGATCACCGAAGCGCACGTTGTATTCGAGCATCTTCGGACCGGTGGGTGTGAGCATGAGGCCGGCGTAGAGAACCCCGCGGTAATCAATACCGATCGAACGCAAGTAGGCCAGCGTCGGCAACACTCCATCGTTCATCACTGCATCAATCACTGATTGATCGGCGACAGGCACCGGTGAGTACGCACCCATGCCACCGGTGTTCGGACCAGCATCGCCATCGCCTACGCGTTTGAAATCTTGGGCCGGCGTAAGCGCAACGGCGTTGATGCCATCGCAAATTGCGAGAACGGAAACTTCGGGGCCGGTAAGTCCTTCTTCAATAACAAGCGTTCGGCCCGCATCGCCGAAGGCATCGCCAGAGAGATAGTCGAGAACTGCAGCGCGTGCTTCTTCAAGTGATGTTGTGACGATGACGCCCTTGCCCGCTGCGAGTCCATCGGTCTTCACGACATACAAACCATCGAGGGAGTCAAGAAATGCGAATGCCGGTTCCGCTTCGGTGAACGTGCCGTGTCGAGCGGTGGGAACACCGGCAGCAACAAGCACTTCCTTCATCCACGCCTTTGAACCTTCGAGACGCGCGCCGTCGGCGCCGGGACCGAACACCAACTTGCCTGCAGCCCGGAGTTCATCGGCAAGTCCAGCAACGAGCGGCGCTTCCGGCCCGATCACATAGAGATCGGCGTCAATTTCTGTAGCCGATGTTGTAACGGAACCAGGAATGCCAGGGTTGCCGGGAGTAACCACAACCTCGTGATGGCGGCGCAGCACCGCGGCAAGCGCGTGCTCGCGACCACCGGAACCAACGACACAGACCTTCATCAGCCGTTGAAATTCAAGTACTGATCGCGCCCCGGACCAACGCCAACAAGACCAATCGGAACACCGATCTGATCCTGTAAGAACGACACGTAATCGAATGCTTCCTTGGGAAGATCGTCACGCGACGTGATGCCAGAAATATCGGACTTCCAACCAGGGAATTCCGCATAGACCGGCGTGACTTCGTGCAGTACCGACTGGTGATACGGAAGATGCGTGAAGGTTTCGCCATTGAGTTCGTAAGCGATGCACACCTTGATCGAATCGAAAGTGTCGAACACATCAAGTTTCGTCAGCGCGATTTCCGACAACGAGTTCAAGCGAACCGAGTGACGCAACATCACCACGTCACACCATCCCGTGCGACGACGACGCCCGGTGTTGGTTCCATACTCATGACCGATGTCAATGAGAGCATCGCCGATTTCATCGGTGAGTTCGGTGGGGAACGGACCGGAACCGACGCGAGTTGTATACGCCTTGGCGATACCAACCACACGGTCGATGTAGCGAGGACCAATACCGGCACCGGTGCAGGCACCGCCAGCAACTGGGTTCGATGACGTTACAAACGGGTAGGTGCCGTGATCGAGATCAAGGAACGTGGCCTGAGCACCTTCGAGCAGAACGTTCTCGCCGGCTTCAAGTGATTCATGAATGAGATTCACTGAATCGGTGATCATCGGCGCAAGACGCGGTGCGCACACGTCGAGATACTCGGCAGCAATCGCATCGCCATCGAGCGGAAGCTGATTGAAGACTTTGGCGAAGATCGCGTTCTTCTCTTTGAGAGCAACGTCGAGCTTCTCGCGGAAGATTTTCGGATCGAGAAGATCCTGCACGCGCAGACCAACACGAGATGCCTTATCGGCATACGCCGGGCCAATACCGCGCTTGGTCGTTCCGACCTTGTTCTTGCCAAGGCGACGCTCGGTGAGCTTGTCGAGTTCCTGGTGATACGGGAGGATCAAATGCGCGTTGCCGCTGATCTTGAGCTTTGACGTATCGACGCCCTTGCCCTCAAGCATGTCGAGTTCGGCTATGAGCACGCGAGGGTCGACCACAACGCCATTGCCGATGACGGGCGTGATGTGTGGGTAGAGAATGCCGCTAGGCACCAACTGCAACTTGAAGGACTCGCCATCGACCACGAGGGTGTGGCCCGCGTTATGACCGCCTTGATAGCGGACGACGAGATGTTGATCACGGGCGAACAGGTCGGTGAACTTGCCCTTCCCCTCGTCACCCCACTGGGTTCCGACGACGACGGTTGCTGGCACGGTGAACTCCTCAATGGCACTGCATGGGAACCGGGAAACACTACCCGTTTGTGTTTCACCCGCCCCATCCGATTTCGACCGCTACCCAAGGATCCGAACGATCGGACCCCGCTGTCTAGGCTCAGCACGATGACGTCCGCCGCCCCCCGCCCTACCGGCGTTCACCGGGTTATGCCCTACATCCGGATTATGCGGGTTGATCACTGGTTCAAAAATGTCTTTGTCCTCCCCGGGATCGTGGTGGCGCTCAGCTCTCAACAGAGCACCGATTGGTCAAGTCTCGTTCAGAACTTCATCATCGGGATGACCGCCGTCTGCCTCATCGCCTCGAGCAATTACGTGATCAATGAAGTGCTCGATGCGCCATTCGACCTTCACCACCCAATCAAGAAGGACCGCCCGGTGCCTTCAGGATTGGTCAACATCAAGATCGCGTATGTCCAGTGGATTGCCTTGATGGTTATCGGGCTTGGTCTCGGCGCGCTTGTTAGCGTTCCGCTCGTTCTTTCCCTCGCCGGACTTTGGATTGCGGGATGTGCCTACAACATCCCGCCGGTGCGCACGAAAGACGTTCCCTATCTCGATGTCCTTACCGAGTCGATCAACAATCCTTTGCGGATGCTCGTGGGTTGGTACATCGTTCCGAACAGCCCCACACCACCGGTCTCACTGCTGATCTCCTACTGGATGATCGGTTGCTTCTTCATGGGGCTCAAACGATTCGCTGAATATCGCGACATGGCCGATCGACGCGAAGAACAGATTCGTTATCGGAAATCCTTTGCGGTCTACACCGAACAGCGTTTGCTCGTTTCGATCATGTTCTACGCCGCGTCATCAATGTTGTTCTTCGGCGCATTTGTACAGCGCTACCGAATCGAACTAATTCTGTCGTTCCCATTGGTCGCACTCATCATGGCGATCTATTTCAAACTTGCGTTTCAATCATCAAGCCCAGTCGAACATCCCGAAAAGCTCTACAAAGAACGCGGGCTCATGGCGGCAGTCATAAGTTGTTCGGCACTCATGGTCCTACTGCTCTTCGTGAATATTCCCGCGCTCGTCGACATGTTTCCGATGTCAGCATGGAACCGTTAATTACTGACGAGCCTGCAGTTCCTGACAGAACGTGGCGGGCACATTGGTCTGGGTCCAATTCGGATCCACAACTGAATCGGGACTATTCGCAACCGGAGCACCAATCACGCTCGTTCCATTCACCACAACGCGGCCAACTCCGAGTGGGAGCGGATCAAAGACAATGTCAACCGTCGTCGGCCCGTAATAGTCGATCTTGATCGGCTTGGACTCTTCGATCATTCCATTTCCGTACTCCCAGCGGAACACGAGGCCATCATCCGATCGCGATGCTCGAACCTTCCACTCCGAGTTCGAAAGAATTGTCTGGTCATTCATGCCAATCGTGCCTGTGAGCCGATAGGCGTATGGCCCACCGATCCGACGTTCAAGCGGTCCCCATCCGTATCCGTCAGTTCGATAGAGCGCGTCGCAGTCACCCACGATCACGATTGTTCCTCGTTCAACTCCGGTCGGGAGTTGCCCGTCTTCACTGCGAATCACCGCCGGCGCAGCACCACCAAAAAGTGACTCATCTATCGAATACTGAAATTCGGCGAAAGAGCGTGCCCCAGATTCACTCGGAAGAATCGAGAAGGCTCGTGTTGAAATCGCGAGACCAATTTGGTTCCAGAAACCAAAGACGAACAGCAATGTCATCGCAACAACAACGGTTCTACGAATCCATCGGCGCCACGTCTGTGCGTGTCGAGCAACGATCCAAACTCCCGGGGCAGCAAGCACAACAAAGACCGGAACCAAATCGGCAAGATAACGATGCGCGAGGTAGCCAAACGTGAATGTGCTCGTTGTCGCAACGATCGCTGCGAAGGCGAGTGCGGACCACTGACGAGTCTTGTCTCGAAAGATGGTCCACCACGCTCCGACGAGGCCAAACAGGAAAAGTAACGGCGCACTTGTGAGGAACGAACCGGTGTGATCAATCGTGTCGAAACGAGCATTTCCAATAACCGTGGCCTTTGCGGGCCAGGTCACAAACGGAAACAGCCGATCCCACTGAAACGCAAAGGGTGAGAAATACCGAGCAACATTGGTGGGAACGAATTTGAGCCCGAAAAGACTTCCGTTGTTGGCCGCAAGTGCCGCCTGACGGTCGGTGTTGAACTTCGAAAACACCTGCAACGGGAAAGGCACATCAGTGGCAGAACGGAAGCGCAACCAGTTCACGAGGGCGAATCCGAGAAACGGAATCATCGCACCCGCAAGCACGGCTAACGAGCGTCGCCACTCCCGCTTCCATGCAAGCGCCAAGCCAAAGAGACCGAGCGCCATCGCTGGAGCCGCTCCCGTTGACGGTCGGCAAGAAAGCGCAAATATCGCAAGCGCGACTGCTTCAACGAGATGTCGGCGCGTCGGCGCTCGCCACCAGCGAAGAACGAGATCGAGGCCGGCAAGACCTGCTGCTGCTCCCCACAGTTCTGCCTCGTGATACACGAGTGCCCGGGACGAGAAAAAAAGCAGCGGTGTTCCAAGTGTTGCCACAACGGCGAATGCGCCAAACCACCACGCAGCGCCTTCAGGTGCATTCGCTACCAATGACTTTGCTCGTTTGAGCAATCGCGCGGCAGCGAGGCCGAGCACACTCAGCGCCAGCAATTCGCTCAGCAGCGAAAGACGGCGATCAAAGACATCAGAAACCCCGGAAAACGGCAATCGCATGAGCGCCGGTCCAATGCCGAAATAGATCTGGGTCTTGCCATTGATTTCGAAACCTTCGATGCCGGGAACATCCGCGGGAACATCGAGACGACCATGCACAAGCGCCCGCGCCTGCGCATCATAAAAATCGGTGGTGTAGGGGCCTTTGTCGAAGAGATTCCAAGGCTGAAAACAGGTTGCAATCAGCCAGAAGACAACAACGGCAACAAGCGTGCCGAGACGCGCCCAGTTGCGTTCATTGCTCGTGAGCCTCCCGGCATCGGTCCTCGCAGGCGCAATCTCAACTTCATCAGCGGGGGTCACCACCTCGGAAACGCTAGTCCTGAGGTGGTGGAACACCTGCTGCATCACCTGAGCGTGAGCACTCCATCGACATCAACGTCAACGACCACGGTGTCACCCTCGGCGTAACGACCTTCAAGGATCGCAATGGCCAGCGGGTCGGCGATCTCACGCTGAATGACTCGCTTGAGGGGTCGAGCACCAAACGCGGGGTCGTACCCCTCGGCAGCGAGTGCAGCACTTGCAGCGGGCGTGACATCGAGTGTGATTCGACGCTGAGCCAACCGCTTCGTGATCCCCTCGAGTTGGATGTCGACGATACGGCCCAAATCCTCTTCGGTCAGAGAACGGAATCGCACGATGTCATCGATGCGGTTCACGAACTCGGGCTTGAAGTAGTCCCGAGGATCACCGGGCAGGTTCGAGGTCATGATCAACACCACATTGGTGAAGTCAACCGTTCGACCTTGACCATCCGTGAGGCGTCCATCGTCGAGCAATTGCAGCAACACGTTGAACACGTCTGGATGAGCCTTCTCGAGTTCGTCGAGAAGCACCACTGAATAGGGCCTACGGCGAACCGCTTCGGTGAGTTGTCCTCCCTC
>SYBH01000035.1 GCA_005787345.1 Actinomycetota bacterium | reverse complement strand
CATGCGCTTCTTGCCCTCCTTCTGCTTCTCAAGGAGCTTGCGCTTTCGACTGATGTCGCCGCCGTAACACTTGGCCAATACATCCTTGCGCTTGGCCTTGACCGTCTCGCGAGCGATGATCCGTCCACCGATGGCCGCCTGAATTGGAACATCAAAAAGTTGCCGAGGAATAAGTTCCTTCAACTTCTCGGTCATTCGAAGTCCATAGCTATAGGACTTCTCCTTGTGCACGATCATGCTGAACGCGTCTACAGCTATCGAGTTCAAAAGGATGTCGACCTTCACCAGATTTGAGACGCGGTATCCGGCCGGGTCGTAATCGAGACTGGCGTACCCCTGGGTGCGGCTCTTCATTTGGTCGAAGAAATCAGTGACGACCTCGGCGAGAGGAAGTTCGTAGACAAGTTCCATTCGCTCGGGAGAGAGATACTCAAGCTTGATCATGTCGCCACGTCGGCCCTGGCAGAGTTCCATCAACGTTCCGGTGTAATCGGTCGGTGTCAGAATCGTTGCCCGAAGAAATGGTTCTTCAATGTGGTCGACTTCGTCGGCCGGGGGTAACTCGCTTGGATTGTCAATCGTGAGTGTCGTTCCATTTGTATTGTGGACGATGTACTGCACCGACGGTGCGGTAGCGATCAGCGAAAGATTGAATTCACGTTCAAGACGCTCACGAATGATTTCCATATGCAAAAGACCAAGGAAACCGCAGCGAAATCCGAAACCAAGAGCGCCTGAACTTTCGGGTGCATAGGTGTAACTCGAATCATTGAGACGAAGTTTCTCTAGCGCCTCACGCAGAGTTGTGAATTCATCACCATCGACAGGATAGAGACCGCAAAAAACCATTGGCCTCGGCTCGTCATAGCCATCAAGCGCAGGCGCCGGTTGCGACAAATTAGTGATGGTCTCACCGGAACGAGCCTCACCAACATCTTTGATCCCGGCAATGAGGTAACCGACCTCGCCCGCACCGAGCGAAGCCACGGGCGTTGGGTCCGGACGCCGAACACCAACCTCTTCTGCGTTGTACACCGCTCCGGCCTGAACAAACTTGAGTCGGGCGCCGGTGTTCAGTATTCCATTCATGATCCTGACCGAGGAAACAACACCGCGGTACTGATCGAAATGTGAATCGAAAATCAGACCTTGCAACGGCGCGTCAGGATCTCCGACCGGAGGCGGGATGCGATCAATGACTGCGTCGAGCAGCTCGGCAACACCTTCTCCCGTTTTCGCGCTCACCCGAAGAATCGAATCGGCGGGAATACCGAGGACCTTCTCGATTTCGGCGGCATAGCGATCTGGATCAGCTGCGGGAAGGTCGATTTTATTGAGGGCAGCGACGATCTCTAGATCATTCTCGAGGGCCAGATAACAGTTCGCCAGCGTTTGGGCTTCAATCCCTTGCGCAGCGTCAACGAGCAAGATGGCCCCTTCGCAAGCTGCCAGTGATCGACTCACTTCATAACCGAAATCGACATGGCCAGGAGTATCGATCAAGTGGACAAGATGGTCCTTGTAATCGAGGCGAACGCTCTGGAGCTTGATCGTGATCCCACGCTCACGCTCAATGTCCATCGAGTCGAGATACTGGGCTCGCATTTCCCTGGGGTCGACCGCGCCGCACAGTTCGAGCAGGCGGTCCGCCAGAGTGGACTTGCCATGGTCGATGTGGGCAATGATGCACAGATTGCGAATACGGTCGAGAGAGGCCACGAGGGCAGTCGTCCTTGGGGCGAGGGGCCGTAAGAGCCTAGACGTGCCGGGGATGAATCCCGTCCCTTGTGACTTGGGGACCTCTGCCCGCTATGCTTTCCGCTCCGTGTCAGGGGCAGGTCTATCGACCCGATCCCCTCCCCCGAATCACAACAATTCTTCGACAACAGAGGACCCCCGTGGCCAACATTAAGAGCCAGATCAAGCGCAATCGTCAAAGCGAAAAGGCCCGCCTTCGCAACAAGGCTGTCCGCTCGGAACTGAAGACTCGCACCAAGCGTGCGCTCGCCGCCGCCGAGGAAGGCAGCGCCGATATCGCGGAGCAAGCTCGACTTGCCATCCAGCGCATCGACACTGCAGCTTCGAAGGGTGTCATTCACAAGAACCAGGCAGCCCGCCGTAAGAGCCGTCTGATGGCTCGCATCAACGCTGCGACCAAGTAGTCGATGCGCCTCAGGCGCTCTCGTAGTACCGGACCGGGGCTTCGCTCCGGTCCTTTTTATTTTCTATGCCACTCACTCGAAAAGTTCGAAAAGTCAGCGACGGTCGCGTGAACTCGAAGAGGATCGATTCCGACCAGCCAGTCGAGCCACAAGAACCTCGATGACCAATTCCGGTGGCCATGCCTTCGCTCCATGCAGATCGAGATCAGCTTGGGCAAGCAGTGCGGCAATCTCTGCGAGGCGATCACTTCCGAGACGGCGAGCACCGTCGAGGGCCTTCTTCGCGGGGAATGTGCTGCCCTTCATTCCAAGAACATCAGCAGCCTGTTTGTCACCGCGAATATCGGGATCGTCGAGCCGTATCATCTTGAGGTAATGGTTGCTCAACGTTGCAAGTATTTGCAGGGGGTGGCGACCGCCACCAATCGTCATCCTCTGAAGAACATCGAGGGAACCGCTGACATCACCACCGTCGATGACATCAGTGAGATCCCAAGGTGCAACGTCTCCAGAGACACCGAGGTACGGCTCAATGTCAGGGGCCGAAACTTTGGTGCCAGCACCGAACACGGATTCGAGCATTTCGAGAAGTGCTGGCAAACGACCGACGTCGCTGCCAAGGTGATCAACAAGTGCTCGACGGCCAGCTGGATCCAACTTGAGCGAGGAACCCGAGATCCGTTCGTCGAGCCAGCCGTCCTGTGCTCTGCCTGTTCCAGGCGAGGTATCGACAACAACTCCCCCACAGCTCGCCACAGCCTCAGCAAGACTTTTGGGAACTGCTGGAGTTTTTGCTTGCTTGTTCGGCCGTGGATCCTTTTCCCAAACGAGAACAAGAGACGTCGTCTCGAGAGGATCCTCGAGGTACTGCACGAGCGGTACGCAAGCGTCCTTCGTCGAAAAGACGGCTGCATTGCGGACAAGTACAACGCGGCGATCACTTAAGAATGGAAATGTCTGCGAAGCGTCAACCACGGGCCCGATCGTGTAGCCACCGTCTTCAAGGGAATGATCGGTAATCGAAAGCTCTGCGAGAAGCAGTGTTCGATCACTGTCGCCAACTAGTTGTTGAATCAGCGAAGAAACCTCATCGCCAAGAATGACTTCGTCGCTTCCTTTGACGAGGAAGACCGGTGCTGACAGGTTGACGTTCATGCCGCTTCGAGAATTGCAGCCATTGCGTCGGCAACACGACGCCCGTTTCGAACATCGTGCGCTCGGAGGATCCGACACCCAAGTGCAATTCCGAGCGAATGAGCGGCCATCGTGCCATCGCCCGCCGAACCGCGCTCAACGTCAAGCAATGTCCATAAGAAACGTTTGTTGGATGCCGAAAGGAACACCGGGTACCCGAGCGACGTAAGGGCGTTGGATGATCGAAGGAGAATCTTTGATTGCTCCTCTGACTTTCCCAGATCGAGTCCAGCGTCAACCATGATTCGTTCACGAGGGATACCGGCCGAGCGTGCCCGCTCGGCGCGGTCGGCCAGAAACTCACAGACAGCCACTACGACATCGTCGTACTGAGGGTCGGGATCAGGAACACGCGGCGCTAAACGAATATGGGTGGCGACGACCGAAGCGCCAGCAGTTGAGCAAACGTCGAGATAGTCGGGGTCAGCGAAGCCGCTGATGTCGTTGCCGATGCAGGCGCCCGCTTCGAAGCAGGACTTTGCTACCGATGCTCGCCACGTGTCGACCGATAGCGGGAGGTCGAACCGACTTCGAAGTGCCTCGATCGCAGGAACAACGCGATCAAGCTCTTCCTGCTCGGTAACTTCGTCACCAGGGCCCGCCTTTACGCCGCCGACATCAAGGAAGTCGGCGCCTTCGTTCACCAACTGTTCGGCTTTACGGAGGAAATCTTCGAATTCGAAATAGGAACCTTGGTCGTAGAACGAATCAGGAGTTCGATTGAGAATTCCCATCACAATTGCTCGATACGTGATGTCGAATCGAGTGGTACCTAGGTCCAAGAACACCTCACGACCCTAACCGGCCGACACCTGCCTGAGCAGCGTCCTGCGACTTCCCCGCCAAGAAGAATGGGCACGAAAAAGAGCCAATGCGCTGAATGTGATCACGATGATCACATTCAGCGACACACGAGGGAGGGGAAGGACCGAACACACATCGGCAACGCTCATAATCCACCAAACACCAAGCCGAACAGGTGCTTGGAGAATCGCCGCTGGCCAACCTCCGATGAGTCCAGCGACGATACCTACCGTTGACCCCCACATCATCACAAAGCCGGCGATCGGTTCGGCGAGAACATTTGCAGGTAACGACGCAAGTGGCATGGGACCAACTACAGGAATGATGATTGGCGCAACGCCGACCTGGGAAGCGATGGTGATCGACAGCACCCGCTTAAACCACTCTGGACCCCTCAGTTGTCGAGCAATTCCTGAAGCGAACAGGGCAATTCCGACAGTTGCGGCCACTGACAGGCGAAATCCAAGAGATTCGACCAAGAGCGGATCAACAACGATCAGTAGTGCGATTGCAACCGCGATTCTTCGGAATGTTGTGAGTGGTCGACCCGAGGCTGTTCCAGCGACGGCGAGCATCGCCATGGCGGTAGCTCGAAGAACTGAAGGCTCGAAGCGAGTAACCGCAGCGAACAGAAACAACACCGAAAGTAGTGCGACAACCTTCGAACGCGGTCCGAGTCGTGCGGCGACTGGTGTTGCAATTGCCAAAAGGAAGACCACGTTCTGACCCGACACCACAAGCAGGTGAGAGAGCCCCGAATCTTTGAACGCCTGCACAACGTCTTCGCGACTTCCTCGGTCATCTCCAATGACAAACCCCGTATAGATGGGTCTCTGTTCTTCGGGTAGCACTTGAGCACCACACAGGATCGTTCTGCGAACGAAATCAACGGGGACTCGCCAGAGGTCGGTTCCACTCTCAAGCGATGCTTCCGACGCCGACAACGCCATACGCACATGCCGATGCGCAACTCGCTCGGGATGTGCGAGGTTTCCTAACGTTCCTTGGACACTCAGTAAGCGGCCAGCTGAGGCTTGACGCACAACAGATGCGGCACGACCAGTCGCCGTGAATTGGACACGCCCAAGATCGGTCTCGGCGTCGACGACGACACGACCGGGAAACGTTTTCGGATCAGAAACGAGCCGAAGGACTCCTGTCCATTCTCGTGCTTGAACCGGCTGTAATCCCTCGCGGGCATTGAACGAAAGCACCGCAACGGAGAGTCCCCCGAGTACTAGTACGAGAGCTCGACGACGACTCAGAACGCCAGCGCAAAGGCCGATGATCCCTACTGCCATCGGCGCCTCTATTGGGCGTAGCGAGCCGATCCAGCATGCTGCTGCGAAGTAGACCGGAAAGTACCGAACCCAGTGTGACCGCCACCAGTGCGCGATCCCGAGTGGCCAGAGGCTGTTCACCGGTCGCCTCATCTACCGAACTACAACGCCGCTTCGAATGCTTTCGAGTTTTGTGGGCCCTATTCCTTTGACCGTGAGGAGATCATCAACGGATCGGAATCTCCCGAGTTCTTTTCGACGATCGATGATTGCCTTTGCAGTTGCTGGTCCGATTCCGCTGAGCGAATCAAGTTGCTCGAGCGTTGCGCTGTTGAGGTCAATCGGACCTCCGGAAACAACCGCTCCCGACACCGAAGCGGAACCGGCGACACCTACTGGTGGAAGTTCGCCCTTTCGAGTGAACCACACGCGTTGTCCATCGTTGATCGTCGATGCGAGATTGATCTGATCGAGGTCGATGTCCTCGGCCGGACCACCCGCAACCTCAAGTGCATCGACGACACGCGATCCCAACGCCAGCCGATACACACCGGGCTGGCGCACTGCGCCTCCGACATCGATAACGACTCCGAGGGCGGTTGTGGTGGTTGATGAGGGTCCCGGTCCCCCACTTGCCTGCGTCGTAACAGGAGGTGTCCCCGAGTTCGAAGAGCGGACCAGCACCACCGCACCCAACAGAGCAATGAGAACCACTCCTGCCACAACGAGGCCAACTCGTACGCTGAGCGAAGATGTCTGTCGGCTGAACCATCGAATCACCGTTGCCCAAGTGTCCGATGCCGCTCGCGTCGTTGAAGCACCCTTACGAAGATGATCAAGGGCTCGCGCCGAAAACTCTGACTCCGATGACTCTGATGACACAGGTGGTCGATCGGCCATTAGGTCTCCCTTCGATTCCGACGCAGAGAAGCGGAACACGGGAGGAAGCATCCGGAGGCTAGGTGCCTACAGGCAGTACGAGAAGAGCCATTCGACTCTGCCGCGAGAAGCGACGAGGTCAGAACAAGGTTGTGGTGAGTCTCTTGCGCCAGACGCCGGTTCGGGGGTCTTCAGGCCCCAGAAGTTCAAGAAGATCTATGAATTCTTGTCGAGCGTCATCGTTCGTCTTGACTTCCAAAAGTAATGACTGAAGGCGCTCCTCAATCTGTTCTGTTGAACTGATGCCAGCACCACTTCGGACGTAGGCAGCGATTCGACGCGTCTCAGCCGTTTCTGGAATACGAGCAAGCAATTCGAGCGCCTCGTCGCCGCGATTCTCGCCGGCAAGAAGTTCAGCTAGATCAATAATCACATCAGAGTTGTCTGGTTCGATCTCAAGTGCCTGTCGAAGGGATGCCTCGTCTCCTTGCTCTCGCAAGACATCGATAGCACTTGGTTCAGCCGGGGCGATGAGACCATTGACGAACTCGATGATCTTTTCTTCTGGCACCGCTCCAACGAATTGATCAACGATCTTCCCACCAGAGATCGCGAACACGGCCGGAATGCTCTGAACCTTGAACGCTTGCGAGGCAGCAGGGTTCTCATCGACATTGATCTTCGCAAGGACCACCCGACCTTCGGTTGCCGCCACAGCGGCCTCGATCATTGGACCAAGTGTCTTGCATGGGCCACACCAAGGGGCCCACAAATCCACGACGACCGGGGTCGTCATTGAGCGATTGAGGACTTCGGCTTCTAAGGTTTCGTCAGTTACATCGATAATCACGTTCGCAAGGATACGGCCGCTGGCCGAGAAGCGGGGGCGAGGGCACCGCCGGTAGCGTGTCGTCATTCTGAGCCCGGAGTTGCCGTGACCCCCTCAAGCGACATTGCTGGCATTAACGCTGCGAATCTCACCCAATGGATGCTTGAACGCGTCCCCAGTCTCGTCGAACCGCTTCAGTTCCAGCTCATCACCGGAGGTCTCTCCAATCTCACTTACACCGTGAGCGACGCAAGTGGGCAGCGTTGGGTTCTGCGCCGACCGCCGCTAGGGCACGTGCTTGCCACTGCCCACGACATGAGTCGAGAGGTGCGGATCATCACCGCACTCAGCAACACGCTCGTTCCGGTTCCACCTGTCGTTGGTTTTTGCGATGATGTTGGCGTCAACGAAGCGCCCTTCTACGTCATGAATTTTGTCGATGGAGTGATCGCACGAAACACCGAATCCGGCTCGGCCCTTAGTGTCGCTGCTCGCGCAAGTGCCGGTCGTTCCCTCATCCGCGTTCTCGCGACAATCCATGAAATTGACGTTGACGCAATCGGTCTTGGCGATCTTGGACGCAAAGAGTCCTACGTCGAACGCCAACTCTCTCGGTGGCAGCGACAGTGGGAATCCACGAAAGACATCGAAGTGCCTGAGATGTCAGAGCTTCACCGCCGTCTCTCGGCAGCGATCCCGGAACAGGGGCCGGCTTCGATCGTCCACGGCGATTATCGACTCGACAATTGCATCGTCGACATCGATGTCAACGTCATTTATGTCCTCGACTGGGAACTGTGCACGCTCGGTGACCCACTCGCCGATCTCGGGTTCATGTTCGTTTATTGGGCTGAAGCCAACGATTCGTTTGTCGTAATCGATGGTTCGGCAACAGCACTCGAAGGCTTCCCCAGTCGTTCGGAATTGCTCGCAAGTTACGAAGAGTTGACCAATCGCGACGCGAGCCAAATCGGGTATTTCGTCGCACTGGGCTACTGGAAACTGGCCTGCATTCTGCAGGGCGTTCTCGTTCGCTACCGTTCTGGGGCTATGGGAGACCAATCCACCGACGCCGATTCAGGAGCCTCGCCTGTGCAGCGCCTCGCTATTGCCGGGCTGGCTGCATTCGACGGACAGATCGGTGGAGCACGTGTCTGAACTTTATGAGCTGATCGAAAGCCCAGAGTTGGACTCCCCGACCCTTCTGCTTGGTCTCGACGGTTGGATCGACGCAGGACTCGCGGCCACGAACGCGTTCGGCACACTTCTGGAAGATCTTGAAACGGTGACGGTGGCAAGATTCGATGCTGACTCGCTGATCGACCATCGCTCACGACGCCCAACGATGCACCTGCTCGATGGAATCACTACGGGCCTCACATGGCCAACCATTGAACTCCAGGCCGGATTCGATGCCGAGGGCGCATCGGTTCTCTTCCTCGTCGGAGCGGAACCTGATCATCGCTGGATGGCCTTCGCTGACGCGGTCGTCGATCTGTCTCACCAATTCGAGGTCTCTGCAGTTTTCGGATTAGGTGCCTATCCCGCACCGGTCCCCCACACTCGACCAACCCAACTCGTGACCACCGCAACCGACGCCGAGATGGCCCAGCGCATCGGAAGCGTCAGCGGACGTATCGACGTACCCGCCGGCATTAATGCGGCCATTGAACTGGCCTGTGGCGCCTCTGGGCTCCAAGCTACGGGACTTTGGGCGCAGATTCCCCATTACGCCGCCGGTATGCCGTACCCCGCTGGGGCTCTCGCACTTGTTGAAGGACTTCGAACTTTCGCAGGGCTGAACTTCAACCTCGGCTCACTCGTTGAAGATGCGCGTACTTCACGCGTGCGTCTCGACGAACTCGTCGCCAATAGCGAGGAACATATCGAGATGGTTCGCCAGCTCGAGGCGCAAGCTGATTCACAGGTCGCTATTGAAGACCCGCTCCCGATGGGAGACGATCTCGTGGCCGAGCTCGAACAGTTCTTGCGCGAACAAGACTGACCAATCGCTCAGTGTCAGCCGGCGACAAGATTTACAAGACTCGGCGGCTTACAAATCACCTTTCGCGGCGGCTTGCCGTTGAGATGGGCTTGGACCTTCTCACTCGACAAAGCGATCGATTCTGCTGTTTCCGCATCGATACCTGAAGGAACATCGATTCGATCGCGTACTTTCCCGTTGACCTGCACAACCATGGTGACGGTGCCGACAGCGAGCATGGACTCATCAGCGACCGGCCAACTCAAACGATGAATGTCGTCGCCATGCCGGCGCTCGCGGAGTTCCGCGGTGACATGCGGTGCCATCGGCGCCATCAGCAACAGCAAGGTATCGATGGCAAAGTCAAGTGTTGCTTTTCGCGGTCCTTCATCGATCTTTACGTAGCGATAGAGCTCGTTTGTGAACTCCATGAATGCGGCAACGGTCGTGTTGTAGGCCCAGCGCTCGTAATCATCGGTGACCTTCACGATGAGTCGGTTCGTGCGACGCTCAAGTTCTACATCGATCTGAGTCGCATCACGGTCCACTGTTTCGACGCCGATGTCGCCGAGCGCAACTCTCCACACGCGATGCAGGAACCTCGAGCATCCTTCGATGCCTACGCCTTCCCAGTCAACGTCATCTTGTGGCGGACCAACAAAAAGGTGGGCAAGTCGAAGCGCGTCGGCACCGTCAGTGTCAAGGATCTCTTCGGGCGCAACAAGATTGCCCTTTGACTTCGACATCTTGTCGCCATCAAGCCGAATCATTCCCTGGGTAAACAAACGTGTGAATGGTTCGCGCAGGTTGGCCGGGGCGACACCAAGATCAGAAAGTGCCTTGGTGAAAAAACGTGCGTACATAAGGTGCAAAATCGCATGCTCGACTCCACCGATGTATTGGTCAACCGGCATCCATGAATTGATCGCATCTGCCGAGAATGGTTGCTCGTCATTCCACGGATCGCAGAACCGCAAGTAGTACCAAGACGAGTCGACGAAGGTAT
>SYBH01000034.1 GCA_005787345.1 Actinomycetota bacterium | reverse complement strand
GGTTGATCCCGTCCCGGTGGCACCCCGCTTCACTGGCTGAACTACTCGCCAGGGATGCACACCCAGCCGCGGCGTACGAGTTCGTCGGCCAGAACTTCGTCGGGCAGAGCAGCAACAGCTTCGGCCTGACGGTTGGCGGCGCGCTTTGCCGCACGTTCGTTGGCATCGGATGACGAGGCAATTGCGCGCTCGGCCTGTTCAATATTGAGTTCGCCTTCGCCGGCAGCGAGACGAGCAATGAGCTCGTCGGCCTCGCCACGAGTGAACTTTCCGCCCGCCTGACGTTGGGTAAGCCCATAGATATGGCGTGCTTCTCGGAACGAGGAGTAGCCCGCACCTTCAAACAACGCGAGGAGTTCCTCGACCTGTTTCGACGATGCTGGTGGGCCTGATTGCTGTCCGAATGCCATGGTCTGAGCCTCGCACGCGCTACTGACACTGGGGGCGATGAGGGAAAACGCAGGTCGACGCACTAGAGTGACTCTGTCGTTCCAGTTCCGGAGCGGCGCCGCTGAACCGCTTCAGGCCCCAGCACCCCGTCACTCTCGCAGTTTCGGCCGTGCTCACCATCTGGCCCTTGCTTTCTCAGCGGACCTCAGTAGGAGAAAATTCATATGGCGTCACAACGCCCCCGTACCAACCGTTCCTCTTCGGGCGCGCGTCCCCGACCAGGTTCTGATCGTTCCCGTAACGAAAAGCCCCAGGCCGCACAAAAAGCCCTTCCGCCTCTTGATCCCGACAACGGGTTTCTTGCCCTCGGCGTTCCCGACACCCTCTGTGGTGCGCTTGCTCTTGAAGGCATTACCGATCCGTTCCCCATCCAGGTATCGACCCTTCCTGACTCATTGAATGGTCGCGACGTTCTTGGTCGCGGTCGTACCGGTTCCGGCAAGACGCTCGCATTCGGTCTTGCTGTGCTCACTCGTCTTTCGATGTTGCAGCTCGATCGTCAACCGTTCCGTCCGCGTGCGCTCATCCTTGCGCCCACTCGCGAACTCGCGCTTCAGATCGATGCAACCATTTCGCCGCTTGCTCGTCGACTTGGTTTGCGCACCACAACCATCTTCGGTGGTGTTGGTCAGAACCCGCAGGTCGACGCGCTTCGTAAGGGCGTCGATGTTGTTGTCGCTTGCCCCGGTCGCCTTGAAGACCTCATCAGTCAGAACTTCTGCAAACTCGATCGCGTTGAAGTGTGTGTTCTCGATGAAGCCGATCACATGGCCGACCTCGGATTCCTGCCTGGCGTGAAGCGCCTGCTCGATCGCACACCCGACGATGCGCAGCATCTTTTGTTCTCGGCAACGCTCGATAAGGGCGTCGACGTCATTGTCAAGCGCTACATGTCTGATCCGGTCACACACAGCGTCGATTCGGAACAGTCGCCGGTCAACACCATGACCCACCACGTGCTGCACGTAACGAATGATGATCGACTTCCCGTCATCCTCGATCTCGCTGCTGCACCTGGTCGCACAATTATTTTCACTCGAACGAAGCATCGCGCCAAGCAACTCACGCGTCAGTTGAACGCTCACGGAGTTGTTTCGGTCGAGATGCACGGAAATCTTTCGCAGAATGTCCGCACGCGAAATCTTGCGGCATTCTCCGACGGAACGGCAGCGGCCATGGTCGCTACCGATATTGCAGCGCGCGGAATTCACGTCGATGACATATCGCTCGTGATCCACGCCGATCCGCCCATGGAGCACAAGGCATACCTCCATCGTTCTGGACGCACAGCACGCGCCGGAAACGAAGGAGTCGTTGTCACGCTCGCAACGGAATCGCAACGCAAGGACACCGATCAACTCATGCGCAAGGCGGGTATTAAACCCACCGTGACGAAAGTGCGCCCTGATTCACCGCTACTGCAGGAAATTGCTCCCGGTCAGCGACTGAAGAAAAGCGCCTCTGAAGTGAAGGCAATGCTCGATGTTCCCGAACCGGCCAAGACGCCCGGTGGTCGTCCGAATTCGCGTAACCCGCGTTCGGCGACTCCGTCAGCGTCTGGTCGGCCGAAGCGTGGCGGCCCAAGCAGTGGACGCCGTGGTTCCGGCAGCGGTGCAAGTTCCGGTTCCGGTTCCAGCGCTCGCTCTGGTTCTGGATCAAGTTCGCGATCTGGCTCTGGTGGCGGTTCCCGCTCAGGGGCAGGGTCCAGCTCACGTTCGGGTTCGGGCTCAGGTGGCGGCGGTCGTTCCTCGGGCGGCGGCGGATCGTCTGCCGGTTCCCGTCAGGGATCGAGCCGATCCGCTGGTCGACAGGGCGGCCGCGCCCGATAGGCGCGATGATTCGCCCATGAATTTTTTCGAAGCGACTATGGCCATTGGTCAAGCCGAGATCCTCGATATTGAAACGGCCGAACTTCTTATTCGTGTCGAGAACAGCGGCGATGTGCTCTACAACGCACTCGCTGAACGACTCAACAACGAAGAGGCCGCCGAACTGCTTCGAAAGAACGGTCGTGAAGAGGTTGGTCATGCTCGCCGAATGATGAAGGTCATTTCGCTGAAGACCGGCACCGAGTACGTGCCTTCGGCTGAAGTCCTCGAGAAGTTCGAGGTTGATCTGCCCGATTCCCTTGATGCCTCATCGCTGCCGATGATCGTTGAAGGAGAACTTCAGGGCGACATCGGCTATCAAAAGTGGGCGTCGCACGAGACCGATCCCGAAGTCATCGAACTCCTGCTTCGCAACGGCCGTGAAGAAACCAAGCACGCCGAGCGGGTCAAGCAAGCCATTGAAATCCTGGCGGCGGCCGAAGCTGCGCAGTAGCGCAACCGTCCATACGCCAACTCGTCGCAGTACCTGCTCCATTTGGGGCAGAATCACATTCCACTTAGGGGAGGACATGACATGGCACTGACCATGATGCGTTTCAACTGCATTCAGCCCGGACTCGAGCCAAATGAGATGGCCGATCGTTACAACGCCATGCTCGACATGGCCCAAGTTCTTGATGAACTTGGTGGTGGCATGGTGACGCTCGAAGAGCATCACGGCGCCGAGACCGGTTGGAGTTCCTCTCCGCTCACAATGGCTGCAGCAATTCTCAGCCGCACCAAGAACGTTTCCGTTTCGCTTTCGGCGTTGCTCGTTCCTTTGCACGATCCTTTGCGTATCGCCGAAGACATCGCAGTCATCGATCTCATGTCGAAGGGCCGCCTTACCGTCATTGGCGGTCTTGGCTATCGCCCGAGCGAATACGCAGCCCACGGTAAGTCCTGGGCCGATCGCGGCAAGATCATGGACGAATGTGTCGACGTCATGCTCAAGGCATGGAAGGGCGATCCATTCGAATATCGCGGCACCACCGTGCAGGTCACGCCGCGTCCGTACACGCAACCACACCCGATGTTTCTTCTTGGTGGAACCTCAAAGCCCGCAGCACGTCGTGCCGCTCGCTTCGGCCTGCCGATCATGTGGGCGGCTCCAGTTCCCGAGATTGAAGCTCACTATTACGAAAAGTGCGCTGAATACGGCACGCAAGGTTTCGCCATGGCTCCACCCGACGACTTTCACCATGTCTTCTTCGCTGAAGACGTCGATGCTGGTTGGGCCGCCATGGGCGAGCACATTCTTCACGAAGCAACGACCTACTCCTCATGGCAGACCTCAGACATCAAGTCTTCGGCGCACTCACACGCTAAGACTGTTGCCGAACTTCGTGAAGAGGGTCTTTACCAAATCGTTTCGCCGGCCCAAGCAGTCGAAGAAGCCAAGGCCGCAGGCGATTTCGCGGTCTTTGCGATGCACCCGCTCTGCGGTGGCATGCCGATTTCGGAAAGTTGGAAGCAGGTCGACCTGCTTCGCAACGAGATCCTTCCCGCACTGGCCTAGGCGATTCCGGCGGCAGCGATGCCGCCGGAGTTGTACCTTTCAACAACTGACACATCGATTCATCGGGGGACGCAATGAGCAAGAACAACTGGGGCCGTTGGGGCGCCGACGACGAGCGCGGTGCGCTCAACCACCTCACTCCTGAGGTCATTAAGGCCGCCGCAACCTCAATCACTACTGGCAAGGTGTACAGCCTAGGTATCCCGATTCAGGGCCAGGGTGTTCCGTTGCTTGATTATCGCGGCACGCCCATGCGACTCACGTTGCAGGACGGCACCGACGACGGCATGTTCGCT
>SYBH01000033.1 GCA_005787345.1 Actinomycetota bacterium | reverse complement strand
GTCGCTGGTTCGAGTCCAGTATCGCCCACCATTAATCACGTAGAAGGAGCGGGGCAGCCGTTCCGCTCCCTCTACGATCACTTTGTGAATCTCCTCCAGCGCTCGGTTCGAACTGCAATCAGAACTGATCTGAGCTTTTTCGAACATGTCCGACCAATACGGTCGGCTCTGGTGATTCTTGGTGTGCTGGCAGCCACGTATTCCCGAAACGATGTCAGAGCACTCCTGCCCCTTGGCATCGGCATGTTGTTCGCCGCGATCGCTGATCGAGGCACAACACTTCAACGTCGGATGACCTCAATGGCCGGTGCCATGTTCGCCGTGACAATCGGGACCGCAGTCGGTGGCCTCGTCTCAGACAATCAGATTCTTCACGTGTTCATTGGAGGCATCGCCGGTCTCGTCTGCGGACTTGGCGCGGCTGCAAGCATTCCCTCGATGACGGCCGGAGTCCTCGGTCTTGTGGTCTTCACAATTTTCTCTGGCTCACCAATCGATCTTCTTGACTGGAAAACCAACGCTCTTCTGATGCTTCTCGGCGCAGCGATCATGTGTTGCACAGTGATCGCCGAGTTTGCGATTCGAGCACTCTTCGGAAGACAACCAACACTGCGTGGAGAAATGGCGGAGTTGGGTTACTGGGCCCGGGCGAGCACTCACCTCCACTGGTCGGATGAATTCATCCTGCATTCGATCCGACTCGCACTTGTAATCATGATCGCAACGATGTTGGAGGAGATTCTTTCGTTTCCCCATTCCTATTGGATCCCAATGACAGTCGCCTGGATCGCTCGCCCCGATCGTGACGGCACCGTGGAAAAGGTCACGCTTCGAGTCGCTGGCACCCTGCTCGGTGTCGCGATTGCCGGACTCCTTATTGCGATCACCCCCGCAACGAGCACCGAATCACTGATCATGATCGGAATCGCAGCATATTTCGTGCTGGCGTTCCTCACGCCGAACTACGCGATCGCCGTCACAGGGATCACGTGCTTCATATTTTTTCTCTTCCATCTCGTTGGATACCCACTCGATGGTTCGATCATCTCAAGGGTTGCCTCAACCTTGTTGGCCGCCGCCCTCGTGCTCACGGCTATCCATATCGGGCCGAAGCCGCGAGGCGATAGAAACGCTTCGAATTCGTGAGTCGTTAGCTTTCTGAGGTTCGGTAATCACCGAACTTCGCATCGCGCTTCGAGAGTGCGCCAGTGAGACCACCCTCTGAGTCCTTTTCGGCAATGAACGCTTGGAAGGTCTCTGTTCCCATCGTGAGGGCGCAGAGTTCCGTGCCTTGACGAATGGCCGTCGGGAAACCCATAACCGCCATACCGCGATGCACGGTTCTCTTGTTGATCTGCGCAATGTCAGTTGGAATCATCGCGATGCGCTTTGCCTTCTCGAGTACCTGTGCCTCAAGTTCCTCAGCCGGATACGAGCGAGTGGCGAATCCTGATTGTGCCGCTTCTACTCCGCTGATCCAGTCGCCGGTCAACATGAGTTCCATTCCGAGCTTCGGACCAAGGAGCCATGCATGCCATTGCATGTCAGGAGTACCAAAACGAACAGCGGGGTAACCGATACGCGCATCATCGGCTACATACACAAGGTCGCAACCTGTCGCGAGCTCCGTACCGCCAGCGAGACAATAGGAATGAATCTGTGCAATGACGGGCTTAGCAAGATCCCAAATACTCATCCATGTTTCAGTTACTTCACGTGGGTAACTCCCGAGACCATCTGCTGACTGATAAGCAGGCGGTTCGCCATCGGTTGGGCTACCAGCTAAGTCATAACCAGCCGAGAAGCACTTACCAGCGCCGCGAATAATGGTAACGCGAACGCTTTCATCGACATCGTGGGCGCGAAGAGCATGCATGATCTCGCGCCGCATGGTGGCCCCAAGCGGATTGCGTTTGTCGGGATTATTCAACGTGATGCGTCGCACCATCGGCGCTGGTTCATCAACGATAATTCGTTCGTAGGTCATGGATCTCCTCCTCAGTACTGCTCCGATACTGGCACGCAATCTGAGAGTCAACCAGCGGCAAACCTGAGCCGTCGGCTACGAGGATCGGATTACGGCGCACTCACGAGACACAAGGTGGTCTTGCCATCGGCGAGGGGCACAGCAACAGTTTGCGACGGACAAGGACGCGGTGAGTCAACCTGCAAGCTCACAATATTGGAAAACTGTTGAGCGCAACTCACTGGTTGAGCAATCTTTCCCGCATCTCCTGCGAGGATGACGACGCAGGACCCTGGGGTATATCTCGTTGGCATTGTTTGCATCGTCGTTCCGGAGGACGACGAATCCTGCGAGGTTGCGTACGCGCTTCCGATGAGCAAGAACAGCCCGATCAACACGGCAGCGGCGACCGGTCCCCACTTCCAAAGCGAAGCAGTTTGGGCAGAGACAATAATTCCCGATGGAGGAGCCGGCCGAGGGTCAGTGAGGTTCGGCTGGGTTGGTTTCGGAGCCTGGGTCCGGACGGGATCGGGAAGCGTCCGGTCATACTCTTGGCGTTTTGCTCTGTCGCCGAGAGTGTTCCAAGCAGCATTCGCTGCGCGTATTCGAGA
The DNA here is from genome assembly GCA_005787345.1 of Actinomycetota bacterium. Taxonomy (GTDB): domain Bacteria; phylum Actinomycetota; class Acidimicrobiia; order Acidimicrobiales; family Acidimicrobilacustridaceae; genus Acidimicrobilacustris. Next base: position 4,228 of record SYBH01000033.1, on the reverse strand, counting down.
TTCAGCATCAGAACGCTGCACAGATCCCGCTGACCGTTGATCGGGGTGAGTGAGTCTCGCAATCGAAAGATACGCCCGACGAATGGTTTTGCGATCAGCGCTACGGGAGACACCGAGAGTTTCGTAGTGAGTTGGTTCAGCCATGACCTAGCGCAACCTGACCGCGACTTCGTTCGCAAGTAGGCGGCCCTCTGTCGTCAGAGTGATGGTGTCTTCCGATACAACGATGAGCGGATCAAGAAGATTGATGTCGGCTTCAGACAGCGAACTACGAGGCACGCCTTCGCGAGTTCGGAGGGAAAGTTGCAGGCCTTCAATTCGTTGACGTGGCGCGTCGAGCTCTTCTGCAGAAGCTTCGACCGAGTCACCTGCAGCAAGCAGTTCGATATACCGATCGGGAGTGCGCACGTTCCACCAACGCCGGCCGTTTTGGTGGGAATGGGCAGCGCAACCAAAGCCTCGATAGTTCCCCTGTCGCCAATACAGAAGGTTGTGCAGGCATTCTTGTCCCGGCTTCGACCAATTGGAGATCTCGTAATTGACGAAGCCCGCGGCGGTGAGAAGGGCGTCGGCAAGGAGGTACTTGTCGGCTTGGTCGTCGTCTTCGGGGTGTCGGGATGGATCCTCCGCTAACGGCGTTCCAGCTTCGACAGTCAGTGCGTACGCGCTTACGTGATCAGGTTCCAACGCTATGACTTGTTCGATGGTGTGCTGCCAATCGGAGATTGTCTCTCCCGCTCCGCCATAAATGAGGTCGAGATTCAATCGCTGAATCCCACCGGCCCGAGCCAGAGCAACTGCCCGGATAACAGTGTCGGGATTGTGGTCGCGCCCCAACGCAACGAGAACCTCAGCGGACAGGGATTGCACCCCGAACGAAAGACGATCGACCCCAGCGGAAACATACGAAGCGATGTGAGCATCAGTGACCGATTCTGGATTGCATTCGATCGTGATCTCTGCGCCGGTTGCGATGGGTATCGAAGAAACGATGCGAGCAAGCCGAACTGGGTCCACCAAAGACGGAGTGCCACCGCCAACAAAGACCGACGTCGCTGCCGGCATTGCGCACTCGACTTCGCGAGCAATCTCGGCGGAGAGAGCGTCGAGGTAGGCGTCTTGAAGATGGTGCCGATCGCTCCATGTTGCAAAAGCGCAATAGTCACAGCGTCGCGAACAGAACGGGATATGGAGGTAGACCCCAAACGGTGCAGTCACGAGACAAGTCCGTCACGCAAGGCAGCCATCAAGGTTGCCGCGGCAATTGCCGCTGTTTCGGCTCGGAGCACTGTCCGTCCCAGGCCAACAACAGGTGTCGTGTCGACCTCGGCCGGGGACCAACCGCCCTCGGGACCTATCAAGACTGTTGTATCGGTTGAAGAGAGTGCTCTGCCATCACGATCGGCTCGTACAAGACCTTCCAAGGACACGAGATCGCTCAATCGAGCAACAGGCGCAACCGTTGGTAGCCACACTCGCCGAGATTGCATCGATGCTTCTCGAGCAACCTTGGTCAATCGTTCACCTTGGCGTTCAGTCTTTGCGTCGTCCCAACGCACAACGGATCGCTCAGCAATGAACGGAATAATCAGGTCGATACCAAGTTCGGAAAGCTTCTGAACAACCAACTCCGGTTTGCTCCCCTTCACGAGGGCAAAGCCAACAGTAAGTCTGGGACTTGGCTCAGGTTCAACAGAGATATCTCCGACAACCGAGAGACCTGCTTTTTCGAACGCGCACCAACGCCATGAACCGCGACCGTCGGTGACACTAACGAGATCGCCTTGGCGCAAACGCCGGACGTTGGCAAGGTGATGAACGTCCTCGGAACCCATGACCGGATGACCGATCTCGTCGACGATCACATGAGGCGCAGTTCCGCCCGGTTTCTCTGGGAGGTCAGCCGCATCGAGAGCCATAGCGCTATTTGAATGCCCCGCGAAGCTTCGACATCAGTCCCTGTTCGGGCGGATTGATGTCTTCGCCACGCAGCGACGCCAACTTCTCGAGAAGGGAGCGTTGTTCATCGTCAAGATCTTTCGGCGTTTCGACCACAAGACGAACCAACAAGTCTCCGCGTCCGCGTCCCTGGAGGTGAGGGACGCCTTTGCCCCGGAACCGAATCACATCGCCCGAAGCTGTTCCTGGGTCGACCGGAATCAACTCGTCACCATCGAGTGTTTGAATCGTGATCTGAGCTCCGAGAGTTGCCTGAGTGAACGCAACAGCGAGTTCATAAATGAGGTCATCGTCTCGGCGAATGAACCGCTCGTCTTCGGCAACGCGAATGTGCACGTAGAGGTCGCCCGAGGATCCATTCCGAGGGCCCACTGCGCCTCGTCCCGACAGTCGCAATGTCTGGCCGGTATCGACACCCGCAGGAACATCGACGGTGTACTCACATTCATCGAGATGACGACCCTCGCCAGCGCATGCCGAGCATGGACGCTCGATGATGGTGCCGAAGCCATTGCAACGACCGCAAGGCCCAGCGGTGACCATCTGACCAAGAATTGACTGCCGAACTCTACGAACCTGTCCCGCTCCCCCGCACTCGGGGCAGGTCACTGGTCCGCTGTCTGCATCGGCGCCAGTTCCCTCGCAGTCAACGCAGGTCACAGCCGTGCGAACAGCGACGGGGGCCTCGCAGCCAAAAACTGCTTCAGCGAACTCGATTTCGATAATCGCCTCTACGTCTGCGCCACGTGGTGGTCCGCTCGGGCCACTCCCGCCGCCAAATGGCGAACCGCCGTTAAAGAACATGTCGAAGATGTCACCGAGCCCGCCGCCGCCACCAAAAGGTGAGCCAGCCTGCGCACCGGATTCGCCGAATCTATCGTACTGCTGGCGCCGCTGGGGATCAGAAAGAGTTTCGTACGCGAGTGCAACTTCTTTGAACTGTGCTTCAGCGCTCGGGTTTCCCGGGTTCGCATCAGGGTGAAGCTCTCGAGCCCGCTGTCGATAGGCACGTTTGAGTTCATCAGTAGTTGCGCGGCGACTCACACCAAGCAACTCGTAGTAGTCAGCCATCGTTCAGCCTTCGCTCAGCGTGCGGCCAAGACGATTGGCGACAACGGCCACTGCCGAAAGTGCCTGGTCGTAATGCATACGTGTTGGGCCGAGGACTCCAATCGAACCCGCAGTCTCCCCGTCAACCACATAAGGCGCGACGACTATCGAGCAATCAGCAAGTGCTTCATTTCCAGTTTCGCGACCGATCGCAACCGATAGTCCTCGGCCGAGAACATCTTCAAGGAGACTCACTACGACAAGTTGCTGTTCAAGGATTCGAAGAATTTCAGAAACCGTACGGACGGCATCGAACGACGCGATCATGTCGGAGGTGCCACCAATGAACACCTGGTCATCATGCCGATGCTCACCACCAAGCACGGTGAGTGCGGCTCGAAGAATGACTGCAACGTCGACACTCTCACCCAAATCCAAAGAGTGGCTGTCTATCGAGCTCGCCGAAGCAAGCGTCTGTCCGGTAATCAGCGTGGAAAGTCGAACAGCCGCAGCATTCACAATGAGATCATCAGCGTCGGCAGCGAGTTCGATGCTGTGCTTCTCGATTGCTCCACTCGAAAGAACAAGAACTACGAGGACGAGACGCGGCGACAGACCCACCAACTGCACCGACTTTATTGTTGCGACCTCGTGCTGTGGACCAACGACGACCGCCGCGTAATGCGTCAACGAAGACAACAGTCGGCTCGTATCTGAGAGCATCTGCTCCATTTCGCCATGTGTGCGGCTGAAAAACGTTCGGACTTGCTGCGACTCGTTGACGCCGAGCTTTCCGGGGCCGCCAAGTTGGTCGACGAAGAACCGATAACCCTTTTCGGTTGGGATGCGACCAGCACTGGTGTGGGGTTGAGCGAGATAGCCCTCGGCTTCGAGGGCTGCCATGTCGTTGCGAACGGTGGCGGAAGAAACGTTGACCTCAGCCGACGACGCGACGTGACCGGACCCGACCGGCTGGGCCGTCTCGATGTATTCGGTCACCACCGCCCTCAGGATCGTGGCTTTGCGTTCGTCAAGCATGAAGTCCTCATAAATCGGGGTGCGAAACGACCAGCACCATCACCCCCATGCTACCCGCCGACCCCTTCGGTAAGCAGTCGAAGCCCGAGAGTGCCAGTGAACAATCCGTCAGTCGTCGAGACGGAGAGCCGAAACGAACGCCTCCTGAGGAACTTCGACTCGGCCGATGTTCTTCATGCGC
>SYBH01000032.1 GCA_005787345.1 Actinomycetota bacterium | reverse complement strand
GGACGAGCCACACCACCACTGTGAGCACAGCCGCCGACATAAGGACTTTCGCTCCCCCGGCACCGAGATTTGATTTCCAGGCTTTTGCCACAACCACCACGACCGCCAACGCGAATCCCAAAAGCACGAGTGAAAGCACCGAGAAAAATGTTTTAGTGCTAGTGGATTCTTCGGAACGCAAGGTGTTGGAAATGCGATTACCCCAGACAAATGCCGTCCATGCAACAAAGGCGAGAAGGACGATGCAGGAGCGGGGGTTCATAACGTGAGGGTACCCGCCGCCCGGCTCGCACCGAACTACCCGGCGTTAAACAGACTCGCCTGCGTCGGAACCGGATCAGAACGATGAATCCCCGACCACGGCAGATCGTCCATGTACGACCACGAACGCCGATGAATTGTGGTCGGCCCCAATGCAGAAAGCGCCATGCGATGTCGCGGACACGGATAGCCCTTATTGCGATGGAAGTCGTAGGCCGGAAAGTTCTCGGCCTCGGCCCGCATCATGCGGTCGCGACTCACCTTTGCCAAGATCGATGCAGCTGCAATCGACACGCACGTCGCATCACCCTTCACGATCGTCTTGGTGATTCCGCCACCCACAAAATCGTGCGAACCATCAAGCAGTACCCGATCAGGCCGAATGCTCAGCGATTCGATCGCGCGACTCGCTGCAAGTCGCAATGCTGCAGACATACCGAGGTCGTCACATTCCTGATGCGTCACGATGCCGAGTGACCATGCATCGCACCACTCGGCAACGCGATCGAACATCGACTCGCGTTCTGTCTCGGTGAGCATCTTGGAATCACGAAGTTTGTAGACACGTCGATCCTTCGGAACAACTGCAGCTCCGATGACGAGAGGACCTGCCCATGATCCGCGACCAACTTCGTCGAGCCCGACGACAATCGAGTGCCCTTCGGCCCACAATTGTTTTTCATTTGTGAGCGTTGGCGAACTGTTACGCAGACCCGCGCGAAGTTGCCGAACTGAACCAGCCATGACGTCGAACGTAGCGGCGAAGGCGTCGCTAGCCCGGGATCACTTCTCGATCCAGGTCTCGGTCAGTTTCACGGTGCCACCCTGAAACGACTGAGCCTTTGCTCCATCAGGAAGCGTCATCGACGTGAAGTTCCGGATGTTCTTGGCAGCACCGATCGCCCACTGCGAGTGAGCGAGCCAGATGTACGGGACCAATGCCGTCTGTCGCTTCTGGACCGTGGCATATGCCTCTTTGCGCACAGCCAAGTCCGGAGACCCGCGACCCTTATCGAGTGCTGCGTTCACTTCAGGATCGTTGAGTCGAGCGAAATTCAAAGCGAGTGGGCCCGTTGCGTTCTTGCCAGTCCACCAGACGTAATCGACAGCGGGATCAGTCCCACTGAACTGACGAGTCAAGTTGGCCTGATAGTTCCCAGTTGCCATGTCGAGGATGAACTTGCTCTGTTCAGTGGTCGTTGTGGCGACACTCACACCACAGGTTTCCCACTGCTGCTTAAGAAGTGCAGTGACATTCACGTTTGCAGGCACTGGCGTCGTCCCAAGAGTGAACGCGATAGGACCTTTTTCCGCCTTCACCTGTTCGATCAGCGCCTTACCTGCCGCCGGATCATTTGTCTTGAAGCCTGAATTGAAATACCAGGGCGAATCTTTATTGAACTGGCTGTCAGCCGCACGATCCTCAGGGACTTCGCTAATCAAACGAACCTCTGCAGGGTCTGTGCAGAGTTTCAGACCTTCGCGAACCCGAACATCATTCAGCGGAGCCTTCGCCGTATTGAACATCACGAAACTTTCCTCAGAATCGTTCTGATCAAAGACAACTTGCAGGGCTCCCGATTGTGCCTCGCTCCTGAGTTTTGCCATCGCAGGGAAGTCGGTGGTGTGGAGCATGTTTACGTCACCCGCAAGTAACGCGTTTACCCGACTTTGCGGATCGGTGATTGGACGGAATTCAAGCGACTCAAGATACGGAAGCTTGTTGCCCTTCGCGTCGGAGCGCCAGTAGTTCGGATTCTTGGTGCCGCTCCAACTGTTGTCCGGAATCCATTCTTTTTGAATGAATGGACCCGAGCCAATCGGTGATCGCGTATTCGCTGGAGGCGTCGCATCAAGTTGTGCGGGAGAAACGACATATCCGACCTGCGTCGTTAGTGCAGCCGGCAATGACGCGTCAGGATCGATCGTTGACACCGTCACACTCAATGGGCCAGATGCAACAACAGAAGCAATATTCGCAAGCGCAATACCGACCAGTACATCTTTCTTCATTGCGTTGAGCGACTTCGCCACTGCTGCACCATCGACTGGAGTGCCGTTGGAGAAGTTTACATTCGGGCGAAGTTCAATCGTCCAGGTCTTGTAATCCGCACTTGGCGTGAATGACTTTGCGAGGTACGGCTGCGCATCGCCGTTTTCGTCATAGGCGGAGAGTGGATCAAAGATCGCCGAACCAACCGTGTGACCAGAAACTGCCCAACGGTTTGTGGTCGGGTTAAAACCGTCTGACTCCGCCTCGACAGCAAACGTCACTGCCCCACCCTGAGTGGGATCGCCCGCTGCTTTCACAGTGATATCGGAACTTGCAGTTGCCGAATTATCGCCGCCACCAGAACTGCCGCAAGCAGCAGCGAACAGCCCTAGTGCAACCACCGCAGCAACCACCGAAACGAACTGACGCAACTTTGAGTTTCCGCCCATGTTCACCACCCCTTGCGCGAACAGTAACGCTGATCATCACTTCGTGTCGGAATTCCTGCGAACGCGATAGGGCCCGGTGCCGAAGCACCGGGCCCTATCAACAACGGAGTCAGTTCTGGGTTTTCTATTCGACCCAGGTCTGAGTCAGACGGACCTCGCCACGCTGGAACGGCAGAGCTGCCTGTCCATCGGGGAGAGTCTGGTTCGTGAGGTTGCGGACGTTCTTGGCCGCACCGATCGCCCACTGGCTGTGAGAGAGCCAGATGTAGGGAGCCAACTCGGTCTGACGCTTCTGCATATCGGCATACGCCTGCTTGCGAACAGCCGGGTCATTCGAGGCACGAGCCTTATCAAGTGCAGCATCAATCTGAGCATCCTTGAGACGAGCGATGTTCAGCGTGAGTGGGCCACTTGCGTTCCTACCTGTCCACCAGACGTAATCGCCATCGGGATCGGAGGCAGCGAACTGACGCCAAAGGTTGACGGTGTAGTTGCCGGTCACCGCATCCGAAACGAACTTGCTCTGTTCCGACGTCGTGGTGTTCACGGTGACGCCACAAGCTTCCCATTGCTGCTTAATCAGGGCCGTGGTGTTCGTGTTCGCCGGGACTGGCGTGGTGCCGATACTGACCGTGATTGGACCCTTTTCGGCCTTCACCTGGTCAATCAGCGCCTTACCCTTTGCGGCATCGTTCGTGGTGAAACCGCTAGCGGAGTACCACGGCGAATCCTTCGTGAACTGACTGTCGGCCAAACGTTCCGCCGGAGTTTCGCTCACAACCAAGACCGCATTGGGATCGGTGCACAACGTAAGTCCTTGACGAACTCGTACGTCATCAACCGGAGCCTTCGTCGTATTGAACATCAGGAAGGATTCTTCAGATTCGGTGTTATCGGCAACGAACTGAATGTTGCCCGACGCCGCCTCAGACTGGAGACGGTTAATCGCCGGCCAGTCAGTGGTGTGGATCATCTGGACATCGCCCGAAATGAGTGCATTGACTCGGTTCTGAGGATCAACGATCGGACGGAATTCCACCGAGTCGAGATACGGAAGCTTGTTGCCCTTGTCATCTGAGCGCCAGTAGTTGGCGTTCTTCGTGCCAGTCCAACGGTTGTCCGGAATCCATTCCTGCTGGATGAAGGGGCCAGAGCCGATGGGTTGACGAGTTGCCGCAGGACCTTCAGCCTTGAGCTGTGCCGGAGCGGCGATGAAACCAACCTGCGTCGTGAGCTGAGCGGGAAGCGATGCCCACGGATCAGTGGTGGCAATGGTGAGCTGCGAGGGCGAGACCACCGTGATGGTGGACATATTCGCCAGAGCGGCACCGGTAAGAGCATTGGCCTTCACGGTGTCGAGCGCAAGCTTCACTGCAGCCGCATCGACCGGCGTGCCATCGGAGAAGTTCACTCCGGCACGAAGGTCAACAGTCCATGTCTTGAAATCGGCACTCGGAGTAAAAGACTTCGCCAAGTACGGGGCCCACTTGCCTTCTGCGTCGTAGGCCGTCAATGGATCGAATACTGCGTTACCGACCATGTAGCCAGAAATCGCCCAACGGTTGCTAGATGGGTTGAAACCGTCAGTCTCGGCTTCAAGCGCAAACTTGATCGAGCCCCCCGCCTTGGGCGGCCCTGACGCCTTGATTGTTACGTCAGTGGTCTTGCCGCTCTGGTCCGAGTCACTTGAACTCGATCCACCGCACGCCGAAGCGATCAGGCCAATAGCCATGACTGCTGCAACAACCGGTGCCCAGCGGCGGAATCCCGCACGCTTCTCCATAATTACTGCCTCCTTCGGCCACAGCCGACGGTTTGGTTCAGGGGACCCCATGGACCCCTGCTGTAGGCCGAACCTTAGACGTGACCCGGGGCACATGCGAGGGCAAAGGGCGATTTTCCGCAGCAGACCCGAATCGCTCGGCCAAAGTTCAAGTCTGACCAAATCAGGAAAAGGAGCCTCCGCTCTCGGCAAGAGGATCAACTGCCCGTTGCGGGTGATCGTGGTTGAGGTCGTGGTCGTGGTCGTGGTCGAGGTGCGTATGGACGTGATCGATGATTGGCGCCGCCAAGAGGACTTCACCACGTTGCTCAAAGGTTGACCATGACGAGTCGATCGCGCTGCAGGTCAGGGTGAAGGTTCGGTCGCCTTCCACTTCCCACAGCAGTGCTGGTCGTGCACCGTGCCAGCGCAACGCGAAGGACAACGAACCACCGATAGTCGGCAATCGATGAACCGCAATCGGCTGCCCCAGCCAGTCCTCACCGAAACTGGGTAGAAGGTCGATGGTCGGACCATGGTCGTTCACGACAATTGAGCGGACATTGCGCAGGAACGCCGAAGTTCGGGCCGGATCGTGCGCATCCGTTGCACTTGCCCAAGTCCACAGAGGTTCACCTTCGAGGAGGTCGCTTCGGAGCTGACCAACAGCATCGGCCAGTCGTGCTCCATCACCAGGGCCATCTGCGGCGATCGAACGCCGTTCCATTTCTTCTGTGAGCGAAGCGTGGTGGAGTCGAACTGCCTGCGCTGCGTCGGACTGACCGACGGCATCGAGCAACAAAACCGCCGAGCTGTACGCGCGTGCAGTCCAGCGTGCGTCGTAGGCGCGTCGATCCTCACCAGCGAGCCAATCAGGGCCCTCCCCGACTCCGAAGAACGATCGAGCCGGTCGAAGGCGACCTACCCGCTGCCGTTTCGACAACCAATGCACCGCCGATGCCACACGCTCAACGAGTGCCTCGGCGAATACATCGTTCGCCGTGAGGGCAACGTGACGTTCAACGGCAACGACCCAACTCGCCGTCGCGTCAAGGCGCGAGTCACCGAGCGAACCGTCTGCATCCTGAAGATCTGTAGCAGCCAGAAGCAACCGCTCGGCTTCTGCCGACAAACCCTGCTCGTCGAGCGCCATGATGAGTTCTGAACGTTCGACACCATCAACAGGTGTCCCAGGCCAGCGCAAAGGATCATCGTTGGCTGCGTGCACAAGCATGTGTGATCGCGCCGCATCGATTGCTTCTTCGGTTTCAATCTGTCGTTCTGGAAAATCAAATCGCGGGGCCCGTGCAAGTTGTGCTTTCCATCCTGCGACGACTCGATCATGGGGCGGAAGTGTCGAGACATCGATTCGCGCTAGATCACTCGGGCCAGCAACGCGACGCATTGGAAGAACGACTCGTAGCGTTGCTGTGTGCGGGAGTGGGAAAACAAATCCCACGGTCACCGAACCCGACGTCGATGAGACTCCTCCCTGAGGGAACTCTGGAACTGCGTCTCCCGCAACCGTCACTTCTTGGGCGGAACGCCCGCCGGCGGCGATGCCGTAGCGCGATGGCTGCCGGGAAAACAGTGCGACTCCGTCACCATTCACGACGACAACGCCATCAACGACATCGATCACTGATGAGGCGCTCGACGATCCCGACAACGCGATCGCAACGGCAACAGGAATCTTTGTCGCATTATGGAAATCAACCACCAAAACTGGGAGACCAGTCGTTCCATCGACCGCGCTCCACGCGCGCTGTTCGATCTCCCCTCCGGGAAGCCGTAATCCACTGAGAACAACCGGGGTGGCTTCGACAAGCGATTGGCGAACATGAGCACCGCCCGAGGCGACGTGCCAGCGGTCTTCAGCACCCACCCACCAATCAAGCGACCACGCGCCGCTTTCGGGCGTAATGACCCCACGCCGGCTGATTGCGGCTCGACCCCCGGCCCCTATGGTTCCCAAAAGGGCCCACGACTCTTCGGCCAATTGATCGTCAGAGGTTTGGTTCACAACAACACGCTCCATCGGCGGCGACGCTACCCCCGACAGAAGCAGCCCTCTTCATTATGGCGACAGGTTCGGAACAAATACGCGGCTAGGAGTGATGCAACTCACGCGACCTACACTCCGGCGGTGTCCGTATCGGAGTCCACACGAGCTGTGCTCATCCCCGTCAAGGCGTTCTCCGATGCAAAAGCGCGCCTCGCCGATGCCCTTGATCCCGCGGAACGAGCAGCCCTCGCCGAATCGATGGCAACCACTGTCGTGCGCGCTGCTGCACCGCTTGACGTTTGGATTGTCTGTGATGACACCGCTGTTGCCGAATGGGCAACTCGTCTCGGCGCCAATGTCTTATGGAAGCCCGGCCGCGGGCTCAACGGCGCGGTGAACGAAGGCGTTGCCGATCTTGCCCATCTCGACATCGACACGGTGATCGTCGCTCACGCCGATCTGCCCCACGCCGAACGTCTCGAATGGTTGGCCGACGTCGATGGCGTCACCCTGGTTCCTGATCGACATGGCGACGGCACCAACGTCATCGTGATTCCGACCGACAGCGGTTTCGTTTTTTCCTACGGACCGGCTTCATTTGCCCGCCACCATGCAGAAGCACAGCGGCTCGGGCTCGACGTGCGAGTGATCCACAACGACCGACTGGCATGGGACGTTGATCGACCCGACGATCTCAACACCCCGAAGTGGGCGGACCAGTTATGAGCAGCCACCTACCGCCCCTTCCCATCGGAGACCTTCCAGGCGGCCCGATGGCTTCACGCGACCTTCCGACTCCGAAGCGCGCGCTCGTCATCGTTGCTCATCCCGACGATGCCGAATTTCAGTGTGGCGGCACTCTTGCCAAGTGGGCCGCTGCAGGATGTGTCATCAACCATCTCGTTCTGACCGACGGCGCCAAAGGAACTTGGGATCCCAATCAGAGCTCTGACGAACTCGTTGAAATGCGCCGAGCGGAGCAGATGGAAGCAGCCCGTCGGCTCGGCTCTACTGGCAAGGTCGTCATGCTTGGTCATGTCGATGGCGAACTCCAGCCGACACTTCACATTCGCGATCAAGTTGCCTACTGGATCCGTTCGATTCAACCCGATGTCGTTCTCGCTCATGATCCGTGGAAGCGATACCGACTCCATCCCGATCATCGCAATGCCGGATGGCTCGCACTCGACGGCATCGTGGCTGCCCGTGATCCGCACTATTTCAGCCACCACGGTCTTGAGATTCACCGCCCCGATTGTGCCCTTCTCTTTGAAGCCGACGAGCCAGATCATGTCGAAGACATCAGCGGTTTTGTTGACACGAAGGTTGAAGCGCTCTTGGCCCATACGAGCCAATTCGTCACAACTCACGCCATTCCGCCCGGTGACGACGGAACCTTTGCCACGGTGTTTGGCGAACGGATCCGTGACCATGCTGCTGCTGTCGGCGCCGCCACAAACGTGTCTCGCGGAGAAATCTTCAAACTGCTAAATCATCTCTAACCCAATCTGACCCATCGTCAGAAAACTCCGTTTCATGACGGTTCTGTGAACAGAAGGCGAACTCCACCCAAGTATCCGCGCGTCAACCCGACGCGCGGTGTTGGATGACAGAGTCGCAACCGCACCTCCGGGAGACCAGTGACCACCACGCAGGCCGTGTCGTCCAACTCGTCCGATCGATCGCAGGGATTCAACCCCGATCACGTCGCCGGAGGAGGTCGATGACTCCCATGGGCAAGCGCATTTACGTTCTCGATACGTCAGTACTTCTCGCCGATCCCAAGTCGATGACACGTTTCGAGGAGCACGACGTCGTGCTACCCGTCGTCGTTGTGCTGGAACTCGAATCAAAGCGCAATCACCCCGAACTCGGTTGGTCAGCACGTCAGGCGTTACGTCAACTTGAACATTGGCGCGTCAAACACGGGAACCTCACCACCGCGTTTTCTGTGAACGAGGTGGGCGGAACCCTGCGCGTCGAGATCAACCATCAAAACCTCAATGCCCTTCCCCCTTCCCTGTCAGGCGATAGCAACGATCACCGAATACTTGCGGTAGCCCAAAATCTGGCGACCGAAGGCAACGACGTCACCGTTGTCACGAAAGATCTTCCCCTTCGACTGAAGGCATCAATCGTTGGCCTCGCAGCAGACGAATATCGCAATGAACTCGCACGTGACGACAGTTGGACAGGAATCGTCGAACTTGAATGCGACGGATCAACGATCGACGAATTGTTCGAACATGGCTCTATCGACGATGAACGCGCGCGCAATCTTCCTTGCAACACAGGCGTTGTCATGCACGCTGGATCTCAATCAGCATTGGCTCGAATTCATTCCGACAAATCGCTGCATCTCGTTCGTCGTGACGGACAACTTTTCGATGTACGCGGCCGTTCTGCCGAGCAGCGCATTGCGATCGATCTTCTTGCCGATCCTTCAATTGGCATCGTTTCCCTTGGAGGTCCTGCAGGCACGGGAAAGAGCGTGTTGGCTCTCGCCGCCGGTCTCGAATCAGTACTTGAACAGCGCAGCCATAAACGCGTCGTGGTCTTCCGCCCGCTCTACGCCGTCGGCGGCCAAGACCTCGGTTATCTCCCTGGTTCCGAATTCGAAAAGATGAGTCCATGGGCTGCGGCCGTACTTGATGGACTGGAAGCAATTACCGGACCAGAAATCATCGACGAAGTCATCCATCGTGAACTCCTTGAGGTGCTTCCGCTCACTCACATCCGCGGTCGGAGCCTTACAGACACCTTTGTCATCATTGACGAGGCCCAAAACCTTGAGCGTCCAGTTCTGCTTACCGCACTCAGCCGCCTCGGCGAGGGAAGCCGCGTGGTTCTCACCCATGACGTTGCCCAGCGCGACAACTTGCACGTTGGTCGCCACGACGGAATCATCCCTGTCATCGAAGCGCTACGCGGCCACCCAATCTTTGGCCATGTCACGCTGACCCGATCAGAGCGCAGCGAGATCGCAGCCGTCGTCACCGAACTGCTCGACGGACCTTTGGACTCCTGAATCTGGACGACGCCGAGCTGTAACGATCCCAACTGTCGGACTCACCATCTAGCGTGCAGTCCGTGAGCCCACCGATTTCCGCATTTCCGAGCGTCAACGTGCGCGAGTGGTCGGCGCAACCGCCCTCGCTTCCCTTTGCGGTGCTCGATGTTGAAACGACGGGCCTCAGCCCCGCCCGCGACCGCATCATCGAAATCGCTGTCGTCCGATGCGCCCCCGATGGTTCATTTCTCGACGAGTGGTCAACCCTTGTCAATCCCGGTCGCGACCCAGGCCCCACTCATATTCACGGCATCACTGCATCCGACCTCACGGGTGCTCCCTCGTTTGAAGACATCGCCGAAGAACTCCGCGAGCGGCTTGCCGGTTCAATGGTTGCAGCGCACAACCTTTCATTCGATGCTGGTTTCCTCGCTGCTGAATTTCAACGTGCAGGTTCAACGACTCCAGATCAGCCCGCTGTGTGCACTCTGCAACTTGCCCGCCATGTACTCAAAGACAACGAGGGGTACTCGCTTGCAGCGTGCGCAGCGACACTGGGCATCGATCATCCAAATGCCCATCGTGCCCTCGCCGACACTCGCGTAACTGCGTCAGTACTGGCCGCCATGATCACTCTCCTGCATCCTCCTTCCGAGCAAGACGCACTCCCCTTCGGATAATCAGGCCAACAAGCACTTCCGTCTGCGAGCGCTCATTGCGAGGCTCATGTCTGGGATTGCGATCACCCGGAACCGATCGCCGCTGTCCACCGACACGGAGAGTTGTTCCCATGCAGATCGCCCATATCGATCTTGAACCATTTGTCGACCATTTATTGCGCTGTTCGTTCGATCAACCAATGTTTCTCACCTTTGACGACTCACACCTCGTCGCACACGTTCCACTCGATGCCGATGATCCCGTGCCATCACTTTTCTGCCGCACTGTCGATACTCACATCTCTGCTGTCGGCATTTACGCGCCTGCAACCGTCTCTGGGGCCAGTGGTACCGCAGCCGTCTCAACCGATCAAACAGTTGTGCACATCGTCCACCGAAGCGGAATCGCGCTTACGGCGCTCTCGCAATTGGAGTCAGTGCGAACCTTCGGGCCGACCACCGAACCTCAAAACGGTCGAGTCCCCGATGCATGCCGTCGCGTGCTTGGCCTCACCACCGCGCCTCCAACCGACTCAATGACCGACTTCGTGATCGCCGCATGGCTCGAAGTCATCTGCAGAGTTGCACTACAGAAACCCGGGATCACCTGGTCAGAAATCGTTGCGTTGCACCCTGCATGCAACAGCATCGATCAAGCGGCAACACCAACTGCAATTGCAAAGGCAACCCAAGTCCTCGGACACTCACTTGACTGGGAGCGATTTCGCCGGGTGATCACAGCAGTCGGAGGTTTTCCCTTTGGTGACTCAGGGAAGACAACCGCTGCATGGATGGACACCGGCATGTTCTCGCGGTGGGCGATGGATTCACTGCCTTCACGATCAGACGCCTTCGATCTCCTCGATGTCGCGCTTGGACCAGCGACCTTTGATCGCCTTTGGGCAACAATTCGTTTCTGCGAATAGGTCGCCACTCAGTCGGTGCACGGGAGACGGTGCACGGGAGACGGTGCACCGCTTGAGTGACCCGATCGATACATCGACAAAGGGGCGACCAAGATCCCTACACCTGCACCGGTAGATTCATAGGTGTGTCCAGCGATTCCCCCAGTCTGGGGTCCCCCATTAACCGTCGGAACTTCCTTGTCTTAGGCGGCGCTGGGATCGTCGCAGCTGCAGCCGTCGCTGCAGGCTGTTCATCAGGACCGGGTTCATCGACGGTCAAGGTCAAAGAACCAAAACAGATCGCACCGCCAAAGTTGGACGCGTCCTACCAGCCACCGCCGTCTTCGACGCTCTTCGATACCGCCATCACTGGCGGTCGTGTCATGGATCCGGCAACTGGTTACGACACGATCGCCAACGTCGGTCTCATCGGCAACCGCATCGCCCTGATCACGACCGACAACATCAGCGGAAAGACCATCGTCGACGCCAGCAATTTGGTAGTCGCCCCAGGATTCATTGATGTGCTTTCCTACGAGCCGAACTCGTACGGGGTTTGGTACAAACTCGGCGATGGCGTCACGACGAATCTCGGCATGCACGGGATCAAGTCACCTGTCGACGCGAAAGGTTTTTTCTCGAACTACACAGGGAAGAACGCCCCGCCAATCAACTTCGGTGGCGCTTTTTCTGATCAGTGGTACCGAGACTCCATCGGCGTGAAATCAGTAGCCACACCTTCGCAGCTTTCGCGTTTAAGTGAAGATCTCAACAAACAACTCGATGCCGGCTGGATCGGGCTTTCCATCGACCCCGAATACGCGCCGTGGATCAACTTCAACGAATACGCAGCACTCGCTCAAGTTGCCAAGCAAGCGGAAATGCCATTATTCACCCACATTCGTTATTCCTCGCCTGGGCCCGCAGGAAAGAGTTCTCTTGACGCGATTGACGAAGTGCTGAATGTCGCTCGACAAACTGGCGTCTCGTTGCATGTCGATCACATTCCGTCGATGGCAACACACGTGATGCCTGAAGCGATTGCGAAAATCGATGCTGCCCGCAGCGAAGGGCTCGATATCACCGGATGCTTTTACCCCTACACGTTCTGGGGCACCTACCTCGGATCTGCGCGCTTTTCTGGTGACTGGCAATCAAGATTCCGCATCTCCTACAACGATCTTCAACTCGCAGGCTCGTCCGAACGACTCACACCTGAATCATTCAAGAAATATCAAGCACAAAACAAACTTGTTGTTGCCTATGCGATACCTCAAGAGGATGTCACTGCCGCACTCAACGCGCCATGGTCACTGGTTGGCTCCGACGCGATCCCTGAGTCTTCGAACAACAACCATCCCCGCGGTGCCGGTTGTTTCTCTCGGCTCCTCGGACCATATGTGCGTGACATGGGTGCGCTTTCGCTGATGGACGCACTTGCGAAGTGCACTATCCTTCCGGCCAAGCGCCTTGATGCACGAGTCCCGATGCTCGCCCGCAAAGGTCGACTGCAAATGGACGCAGATGCCGACATCACTATTTTCGATCCTGCAACGATCGCCGATACATCAACTGTCGAGAGGCCGGCGCAGATGTCTCGGGGTATTTCGTACGTGTTCGTTGCCGGAGCCATCGCCAAAGACCCGAGCGGTGTGAAGCGCGACAGTCGAGGTGGCCGAGCCATCACCGGCCAACCGGCATAGTCAAGCGGGCCATCACCTATTCGCTGATCACTCGTCCATCCAACAGACTCCTTAGGTTCACTTACCGTTCATCTTGTTATGGCTCATGGGCTATTGTTCGAAGAATATCTATTCGTCTTCGGAACAGGGCGCACTTCTGCCCTTCAGCAACTGAGGTTCAGCCATGGTCAAAGTAAGTCGCCAACGCTCAGCGGAACTACGCATCGAATTACTCGATGCCGCTGCGGCAGAACTCCGACGAGTGGGTTACGACGCAATGGCTCTTACCACCGTTGCCGGAAACTGTGGGCTCGCCACCAGCGCCATCTACAACCGCTTCCCCACGAAAGAAGCGCTTGTTGATGCTCTCCTCATCGAGCGGATTGAACCTGGTCTTGGTGCGCAAACCGATGCCGAGGCTGTCGCTTTCTGGTCGGGTTCAGACGAACCGCCGAAACTTAACGTTGAACAACTTGGTGTCGTTGCCGAACTTCTCTTGGCGGCGCGACACACCCCGTCTCTCCACGACTCGGTGTATGGGTTTCTTCGCCGCCGAACAGCGATTGCGTTAGAAGAACGCGACAAGGCGGCCGCACGCGGTGAGGTACGAACCGATGAGGACCCCCGAGTGCAGGTTTTGATGCGCGCTGCGACATGGATTGGCTCCTACTTCTTTGGCCTCGTCAGCGAACCCCCGAAACGCGCAGAGAAAGCGCTCAACGCCTATACGCGGATGGCCCTCATGAACGTCCCCTTCTCAACTCCGCTTCCTCCACAAACCCGCCTCAAGGCGCGCACGGCACCGAAAGTCCGCAGTGTTGCACACGACGATCAGGACAAGATTTATGTCGCCCTCGTCAATTCTGCGGCCGAGGTTTTTGCCGAAATGGGTTATGAAGCTGCCGCAGTGGCAGACATTGCACGCCGTGCGCAACTCACCACCGGTGCCATTTACAACCGATTCTCGGGCAAGGCCGGCCTCATGAACGAGGTCATCATCACCAAACTTGGTGCTGATACACAGATACTCGGCGTAGACGTGGTTCAAGCACTCGCTTCGTCTTCCACTATTTCCAAGCCAGCGATCGACGAGATAATCGTTCGCTTAAATAGCGACTCCAGTGGGCAATTCGGTCGTGGACTTCGACTTGCTGCTCGCGATGCAGCACGGCACGAGCCTGAAGTCGCTGCAGTCGTGGGTCCACTCCAAGACGCAACCCTTGCTGCCATGGGGAATTTTGTGAGAAATGCGCAAGGCGAAGGCTTGATCCGGTCCGACATTGACGCCGAAGTGGTGGTGTGGTTCTGGTCGGTTAACCCATTGGGAGCCGGACTCCTAGGTGCAGCCTTCCCTGAAATCCCCCTGAAAGCTTACGGAACGTTCTACGCAACAGCGATGGAGATTCTGCGAACTCAGCCAGCCTGACAATCGGCATGCGCATGCACGCAGCGATAGTTTCCGGATATGGCTCTTCCAATAGACCTTCCCCGGCTCGATGCAACTGGACAGGCGGAACTCGTGCGCAACGGCGATGTTTCCGCTGCTGAACTTGTCGATGCTGCCATCGCGAGAATCGAAGCGATCAATCCGCAGCTTAATGCTGTCATTCATGAACGATTCGAAAAGGCTCAGGCCGAAGCCGCTGACACATTGCCCGACGGTCCATTTCGCGGCGTGCCTTTCCTGTTGAAAGACCTTGAGACTCGAAGCATCGGCGACCCTCATCATGCGGGAACCGCATTCCTCAAGAACGCGAACTTCATTTCCGATCGCAATGACTACGTCACGACTCGTTTTCGAGCTGCGGGTCTTGTCATCGTTGGTCGTACCAACACACCCGAATTCGGTACGACGATTACGACTGAACCCGAATCACACGGGACTTCACGCAATCCGTGGAACACCGACTACTCAACAGGCGGATCATCTGGCGGGTCAGCAGCCGCCGTCGCATCACTGATGGTCCCGGCTGCACATGC
>SYBH01000031.1 GCA_005787345.1 Actinomycetota bacterium | reverse complement strand
GCATCGGCAATGGCAGTGCGCATGCAATTGATCGCCCCAACGCCGCCAGGAGAAGGGGCGGTGATGTGGTGCGCGTCGGCGTTGGACGCAGCGCCCATCAATTCGGCGAGGATCGTTGCGCCGCGAGCCTTCGCCGATTCCATTTCCTCGAGAACTAGGACGCCAGAACCCTCGGCAAGAACGAAACCGTTGCGGTCTCGGTCGAAGGGGCGAGACATGTTGTCCGACGACATAGCGGTCATGTTGGTGAAGCCCGCAATGCAGGTGGGAGTCATGACGGCTTCGGAAGAGCCGGTGACCATGGCATCGCACAGACCCGAAACAATGAGTCGGTACGCATTGCCAACTGACTGTGTGCCAGCGGCACAAGCGGTACAAGTGTTTTCGCACGGGCCCTGCCATCGGTACTTCATGGAGATCGCAGCTGAAGCCGCATTGGCCATGAGCATCGGGACCATAAAGGGGCTGACTCGTCGAGGACCTTTGTGCTCGTTGACGAGCACCTGTTCTTCGAGGGTGGTGAGCCCGCCAATGCCGGTGCCGATCCAGACTCCCTTGCGGGTGGGATCGCCGCCGACATCGCCGGACATTTTCAGTGCTTCATCGGCTGCGGCCAACGCAAACTGCGCGAAGCGGTCGGTGCGACGCGCTTCTTTCGGGTTGGCAAAATACGGCTCGGGATCGAAGTTCTCGATATGCCGCAGCCCCTCTGGCGCGGCCGAAATCAGTCCGTTCCAGAACGCCTCAGTGCCGATGCCGCATGGGCTGACGACACCGACGCCTGTAATCGCTACCCGACGCTTTGTGCTCACCGCTTCGACATCACCAGTTCGTAGGCTTCGCCGACGGTCGTGATGTTCTCAAGCTCAGATTCGTCGACAGAAACGTCGAACTCTTCTTCAAGCTTCATGACCAACTCGACGAGGTCGAGGCTGTCGGCATCGAGGTCCTCGCTGAACTTGGCTTCCATCGTCACCTGTTCGGGTGAGACGGCGAGGATCTCAACGGCGCAGGCCTTGAACTTTTCGAAATCGTCACTCATCGGTTCTCCTTGGTAATCGGTGCGACAAACCTAGCCGGGGGTCGCCTTGGTATTGGTGCTGCTAGGGCTGTTAGCCGCCCATGCCGAGGCCACCATCAACCGGCAGAACGACACCGGTGATGTAGCCAGCCTCGTCTGAGGCGAGGAAGGAAACGGCGGCGGCGATTTCGTCGGGCTGACCCATGCGGCCGAGAGGGACAGCGCTGGTGATGGACTCGCGCATTGCGTCGTCGACGGCGGCGAACATATCGGTGGCAACGGGTCCGGGGGCAACGACATTCACGGTGACATTGCGCGACGCGAATTCACGAGCGAGTGATCGTGCGAGGCCGACAAGACCGGCCTTCGATGCTGCATAGTTCGCTTGACCGGCTTGACCGACCGAGCCGACAACCGATCCGATGAAGATGATTCGACCCCAGCGAGCGCGCATCATTTTGGGAACGGCGCGACGAGCGGCACGGAATCCACCGACGAGGTTGGCGTCGATGACGTCAGAGAAATCCTCGTCGGTCATGCGCAGAACGAGTTTGTCGATAGTCATTCCAGCGTTGGACACAAGAACCTCTACCGGACCGAGTTTCTCTTCAATCTCGGTGAATGCCGCTTCAACCTGTTCGGTGTCGGTGACATCGCATTGCACGCAAAGAAGATCTCCGGCATCGGTGGGCGCAGCGCTGCGGTGGGTGATCGCAACCTTGTGGCCGGCTGCGGCGAAGGCTTTGGCGCACGCCAGTCCGATACCTCGGTTTCCGCCAGTAACCAGCACAACTCTGCTCATGAGTTTTCCTCCGGAAGATGGCCGGTCCATCGAATGATTGCGCTTGCCCAACTCATGCCTGCACCGAAACCGACAAGCAAAATGTTGTCATCGTGTTTCACACGCCCATTCTCGATCGCATCGACAAGAGCGAGGGGGATCGACGCCGATGATGTATTGCCGGTTCGGTGCAGCACCATGGCGACACGGTCCATCGGCATGTCGAGACGTGAACACGCAGATTCGATGATGCGGATGTTCGCCTGATGCGGCACAACGAGCGCAATGTCATTGGCGGAGAGGCCGGCGTCGGCCATTGACACATTGGCGGAATCAACCATCACAGCGACAGCTTTGCGGAACACTTCTTTGCCGACCATCGACATGTAGCCCCCGATGGGAGCTTCAAGAAGTTCACGGGCGGAGCCATCGGAACCAAGGTCGAATGAAATCAGTTGTCCGTCGCCTTCGACGGACTCAAGCACAACTGCGCCTGCACCGTTTCCGAAAAGAATCGCGGTATTGCGGTCGTCCTGATCAGTGACCTTGGCGAGTGTTTCGGCGCCAATCAAGAGGATCCGCTTGAGGCCCATTGCGATAAGCCCATGTGCTTGGACAAGGCCATAGACAAAGCCCGAGCATGCGGCGTTGATGTCGCATGCTCCGCCGTTGATCTGAAGTTCTTCCTGAACCTGCGACGCGGTGGAGGGAATCTGATAGTCGGGGGTAGTAGTTGCGAGAAGGATGAAATCAATGTCAGCGCCAGTGAGGCCTACCATATCGAGCGCTTTACGCCCTGCCTCAACGGCAAGGCCGGCAGTGGTGCCGCCGTGACGACGCTCGCGAATTCCTGTTCGCTCGGTGATCCACGCATCGGTGGTGTCGAGACGCGCTTCGAAATCTGCATTCGTGACGATGATGTCGGGGAGCGCCGTGCCCCAACCGGTGATCGTTGCGCCACTCGGGGAAGGAATAGTCATCGGTTCCTCGGGGTAAGGGTGATCACGCTGAACGCAACCAAGCTATGGGCTGGCTGGTGGTGACGCGCTCGCCTTCAACGGCAAGGACGCCCACCAAGATGCCTGCGAAGGGGGAGCGAACTTCTTGTTCGCCAACACGGCCAAGGATGGTGCCCGGGCTCAGAACAAAGCCGGGGGCCAGGTCGGCCGCTGGAGTGAAGACGCCAGCAGTTGGACTTACGACCATGCGTTCGGTGGCGAAGAGGTGCTCACCTTCGTGCACCGCAACGCTCTCCGAGGGCGAGGCCAGTGCGGTGAGGAGTTTGTCGAGGTCTTCGGGAGTTGAAACCGCAAGCGTTGTTGTCCCGGTAAGCGTGCGCTTCGCCATGCCAGTAAGCACGTTTCCTGGACCGAGTTCAACGAAGATGGTTGCGCCAGCATCGCCAATATTGTGCAGTGTTTGGCGCCAACGAACTGGGCTGCACAACTGGGCATTGAGTAGTTCGGTCCACTCAGCGCCGGTATGAGCTCGGGCGTCGACGTTGGCATAAACGGGAAGGTCGGCTTTGCGAAGATCGGCCGACTCGATAGCGCTGCGCAATCGATCGCGCGCCGGAGCCATAAAGGGAGTGTGGAAGGCGCCACTGACTGCCATCGACATCACCTTCTTGGCGCCGAGTTCTTTTGCGAACGCGGATGCTTGCGCTACCGCTTCAGGATCACCAGCAATGACGACCTGGCCGGGAGCGTTGTAGTTGGCCACCCACACCTCGCCGTCGACTCGGGCACAGGCAACTTCGACATCGTCATCATCGAGCCCCAAGACCGCGGCCATCGTGCCGACCCGCGCGGTAGTGGCGTCGAGCATCGCAGCGCCGCGTTCGGCGACAAGCAGGAGGCCTTCCTCGAACGCGAGTGCTCCTGATGCGACGAGTGCGGTGTATTCGCCAAGACTGTGACCGGCAGCGGCAGCGGGCTCAACGCCGAGGCGTTCCACCGCGTCAAGAACGATCAAGCTGGTGAGGAATGTCGACAATTGCGCGTTGTCGGTGCGGGTGAGTTCCTCGGCTTCGGTATGCAGAAGGAGGTGCTCGAGGTCGCGGCCAAGAACGCTTGAGGCTTCAGCAACGAGTTCCCATGATGGGTGGTCACGCCATGCGTCTCCCATGCCCGGTTTCTGTGATCCCTGGCCGGGGAAAGTGAAGACGATCATCGTGGCGGTGGTGGCTTTCGCTCGTGGGTGAAGGGCGTTGGTGCTCTGACCAATGCTCTGACCCGGATGCGGTCACTTCGGTTTCATTTTCCCAGCCTGAGCCGAGAGTGGTGTTCGTGCGGCGGGAGGGACTCGAACCCTCAAGCCCCGAAGGGCAGCGGGGTTTGAGCCCGCCCTGTATGCCAATTCCAGCACCGCCGCAGGGGTGCGGACGCCACGCTACCAACTGGCTGGAGGCTGCTCTTCACCCTCTGGGGTGGAGCGCCCGAGTGTCTTGGCGGTCCCGGTCCTACACTTCGCCGCCATGACAAGGGCGACATTGGAGCGGAGGCTCACGGAAATCAATGTCCAGTTGCGAGACCTGCGTCATGAACTGGCAGTTGCCGACGAGCAACTGGCCCATTTCGCCGACGAGGCCGACGATGCTCGCCTCCGGTCGCTCGTTTCCGAGACTCCGCTCGCCGAGCGGGAGCATCGTGTCGCTGCTCGCCACGCTGAGGCGATGGAACGTCACCGCAACGAGGTGGTTGCTGATATCGGGCGGCTTGAGCAACAGCAGGATGATTTGCTCGACAGGCTCAACGACGCCATCGGCTGAACCGGTACCATCGGAGCACGGTCCGTACTGGTCGGGCCTCCACTCTCAAGGGGCTGCAACGTTGCCGACCCGTGTCGTCATCGCCGAAGACGAGGCGATCATCCGACTCGATCTGAAAGAGACCCTCGAAGAAGAGGGATACGAGGTCGTCGGTGAAACAGGAAGGGGCGACGAGGCCGTCGCTCTCGTTCGTGACCTCAAGCCCGAAATCGCCATTCTTGACATCAAGATGCCGGGTATCGATGGGCTAACCGCCGCCAGACAAATCACTGCCGATCAGTTGTGCGCCGTAGTCGTTCTGACTGCTTTCAGTCAGCGAGACCTGATCGAAGAAGCTCGAGATGCCGGAGCCCTCGCGTACCTCGTAAAGCCATTTCAGCGCAGCGACCTCGTACCAGCGATTGAATTGGCGGTAGGACGGTTCCGCGAATTGCGGGCGCTCACCGAACAAGCAAAGTCGCTCGAAGATCAACTTGAAACTCGCAAAGTGGTTGATAAGGCCAAGGGCGTCCTTATGGACATTCACGGTTTCACTGAAGCCGACTCGTTCGCGTTTGTACAAAAGACCGCGATGCGTGATCGGACCACGATGCGCGCCGTTGCTGAATTGATTCTCGACGGCACCCTTACCCCGGAGACCCCATGACCACGTTGATGCTCATCGACGGAAACTCGCTTACGTATCGAGCGTTCTTTGCGTTGCCAACCGATATGGCAACGGCTTCGGGTCAGGTCACCAATGCAGTCTTCGGATTTACGTCGATGCTTGTCAATCTCCTCCGAGATCAGAAGCCCGACCATTTGGCGGTGGTGTTCGACCGATCTGAACCAACCTTCCGCCACGAAGCGCTTTCCACCTACAAGGGAAATCGCGATGCCACTCCCGATCTCCTGCGTCAGCAAATGGGTATTGTTCGCGAGGTTGTTGAGACGCTGCGTGTTCCTGTTCTTGACCTTGTCGGTTTTGAAGCTGACGACATCATCGCCACCTTGGCAACAGCGGCCGAAGCACGCGGAGACGACGTCATCATCGTCACCGGCGATCGCGACAGTTATCAGCTTGTTCATGATCCCCACATCAAGGTGCTCTACAACAAGCGCGGCGTTTCCGACTACGCGTTGTATGACGAAGCGGGCATTTTCGAACGCACTGGTGTGAAGCCCACCGACTATGTGCACTACGCCGCGCTGCGTGGTGATCCTTCCGACAATTTGCCTGGTGTCCCCGGGGTTGGCGAAAAGACTGCGGCCAAACTAATTAATCAGTACGGCGGTATCGACGGCATTTACAAACACCTTGATGAACTCACGCCGAAGTTGCGTCAGAACCTTGCCGAAAATGAAGACAAGGCTCGTACAAACATCGAGTTGATGAAGTTGCGCCACGACGCGCCTGTGACCGTCGATCCAAGCGACTTGCAAATCGGCAATTTCGATCTTGCAGAAGTTCGTCAGCTGTTCGACTTCCTTGAGTTCCGTCAGTTGTTCGATCGTCTCATCGGCGTCTTGGGTGTTGTGAACGATTCGACTGAGACCGTGACCGGAAGCGTCCTAGAAGCCGAGCGCGCCGATATCTCAACGCAGAAAGACGCAATTGCGCTGTTTGCTGAGTTGGCGAAGACCGATAGCGCACTTGCTGCTGCTGGCGCATGGGAAGGCGACGAAGGACGCTCGGTCTTTGAAGGCCTTGCAATCGTCACCGATGCATCGATGGGTGAGGTTGCCTGGGTCGGAGCCGAAACGCTTGCGGCCCCAAAGGTTGCCGCCGCCGCCGGGGCACTCTTTGCCGATGGTGGTCGGGCTGTCGTCGCCCACGATGCCAAGGCGCTCATGCGTGGTCTCGATACGTGCGGTATCGATCTTCGTTCGCTTGCTCTCGACACGATGATTGCGGCGTACTTGCTCGATCCAGCCGAACCTCGCTATTCGCTTGAACCGTTGCTCGATCGTTACGCCGATGCCCGTTTGCCTCAGGACGACGACCAAGGCGAAGGCCAGCTCGATTTCGGGGGAGCCGATACTTCAGCGCTTGCTCAGCGGGCGTCGCGGCGTGCACTCGGCGTGCACGCACTTGTTGATCCCTTGCAGGAATCGCTTGTTGCTCGCGGACTCGCCGATCTGAATGCCGATATTGAAGTCCCGCTGGTCCGAGTGCTTGCGCGAATGGAAATCCTTGGCGTTGGTGTCGATGAAAGCGAACTTCGCAAGCTGCGGGACCAACTCGTTGAGCGTTGCGATGAACTGCGAGCATTGATCTGGGCAGACGCCGGCGAAGAGTTCAATGTGAATTCCACCGTGAAGTTGCGCGAGATCCTTTTCGAAAAGTTGGAACTCACACCACAGAAGAAGACGAAGACCGGTTACTCGACCGACGCAGCAACGCTAGAGAAGTTGTTGGGTGAGCATCCGATCATCGAACACCTCCTGGCCTATCGCGAGGTCGAGAAGCTTCGCTCGACCTATGGCGAAGGACTCCTTACCGAAATCGCAGCCGATGGCCGCATTCATGCGACCTTCAACCAAACTGTTGCCAGAACTGGTCGTCTCAGTTCTGACGCCCCGAACCTTCACAACATTCCGGTGCGTAGCGAACTCGGCCGCGAATTTCGCAAGGCATTTGTTCCGGCGAAGGGCTACACGCTCCTCATCGCCGACTACAACCAGATCGAACTCCGGTGCATCGCGCACTTGGCGGAAGATCCGGGTTTGATCGGCGCGTTTGAATCGGGCCAAGACATTCACAACGCAACCGCCGCTCGTGTGTTCGGCGTCGATCCAACTACGGTCACTATCGAGCAACGCTCCAAGGCAAAGATGGTCAGTTACGGGTTGGCCTACGGCATGGAAGCGTTTGGCCTCGCGCAACGCTTGGGTGTTCCCATTAGTGAAGCGCAGCAGATTCTCGACGCGTACTTCGTGGCTTTCCCCGCCGTGCACGATTACATGGAACGAACGGTCGCTGAGGCTCGCGAAAAGGGCTACACCGAAACGCTCTTCGGTCGTCGTCGTCAGATCCCTGAACTTGCTTCGGACAATTTCCGAATTCGCCAGGCGGGAGAGCGTCAAGCAATGAACGCCGGCATTCAAGGTCTTGCTGCTGACATCTTTAAAGTTGCACTCATTCGCCTTGATCGCGCACTCGATGCTGCTGACGCAACCAGTCGTCTCATCTTGCAGGTTCACGACGAGGTCATTTGTGAAGTGCCGCCTGCTGATCTCGACGCGGTTACCGCAATCGTCCTCGAAGCAATGTCCGGTGCATTTGATCTTCGGGTTCCGCTCGAAGTGAATCTGTCACACGGCGGCTCTTGGGCTGCAGCCAAGGGCTGATGTGACCGACGCTGCTGAAGGTCATTGGTTCGAAGGCATTGCCGATCACCTCGGCACCTCCTACCTTCGCTATTCGTTCACGATGGGTACGGCCAACGAGGTCGACTTCCTTGTCGATGAACTTGGTTTGAAGCCCGGTATGCGAGTTCTCGATGTTGGTTGTGGTCCTGGACGTCATGCCTATGCACTGGCCGAGTACGGCATTACGGTTCACGGCGTCGACATTGCCCAGACCTTTGTCGATCTCGCTCGTGACGGAGCGCCTGAAGGAGCAACCTTCGAGCGGCTCGATGCAAGAGCCCTGTCGTTCAATGCTGAGTTCGATGCGGTGATCTCACTCTGCCAGGGTGCCTTTGGCCTTGCCGGGGGAGCGGCTGCGGTTGGTCCCGACCCCGATGGCGTCGTGCTCGATGGCATGGCTCGTGCCCTTCGGCCCGGTGGCCGTATTGCCGTTTCAGCCTTCTCTTCTTATTTTCAGATCCGTTGGCTTGAAGACATCGACACCTTCGATGCCGATGCTGGCGTGAATCATGAATCGGCCCCGCTTCGGGCCCCTGATGGCACCGAAACCAATCGAGATCTTTGGACGACCTGTTTCACGCCCCGTGAGCTGCGGTTACTGGCTAATCGGGCCGGATTGGAGGTCGATGCGGTTTGGTCGGTGACCCCGGGGGACTACGCCCGTCGGACTGCCGAGATCAATCGGCCCGAGTTTCTCCTCGTGGCCACTCGACCCCCGGTCTGACCCGTCATTTGCGGGCTGGCGGCCCCTGTGGACAGGGGTCTAGCCTTGCCGTTCTTCCTCGCGCCTGTGAGGGAGTTGTCCCATCCCCTACTTCCTGTCCACCGAAGAGAGAACACCCGTGTCCGAGCAGTCCACCGTTGAAGAGGCCACACCGGCCGCCGCCCCCGTCGTCGAAGCCCCCGCAGATATGGGGACTTTCGCTGCCGACGGCACCTACGTTCCGCGTCAGGTGATCGAAGACGATCTTGGTGGATTGTCACTCGACGATGCGTACACCGCATCAATGGTGCAGGTTGAAGACGGACAGATTGTCGAAGGCACCGTGGTCAAGGTTGACCGCGACGAAGTTCTTCTCGACATTGGTTACAAGTCTGAAGGTGTGATCCCTTCTCGCGAACTTTCCATTCGCAATGACGTCGATCCCTCCGAAATCGTTTCAATGGGCGAAGTCATCGAGGCATTAGTTCTTCAGAAGGAAGACAAAGAAGGTCGTCTCGTTCTTTCCAAAAAGCGCGCACAGTACGAGCGTGC
>SYBH01000006.1 GCA_005787345.1 Actinomycetota bacterium | reverse complement strand
GGCCGGCACATGGCGTATGCGTCAGGTCATCAACAAATTGATTCGCGAAGAAGATCTCTACAGCGCGGTTGAAGCGGCCTATGCCAACGGATGGCGTCGCGTGAAGTTGTATTTCCTCACTGGTCTCCCAACAGAAACCGACGAGGACACGCTTGGTATCGCTGAATTGGCGCGTAACTGTGTGCAGCTTGGTAAAGCGCACACGAAAAATCCCTCGGTCACCGTTTCTGTTGGTGGGTTTGTTCCGAAACCGTTTACGCCTTTTCAGTGGTTCGGGCAGAACACGGTCGAGGAACTGCGTCGCAAAATCAATTTGCTTCGCGACGACACGCGCAAGTCTCACGGCGTGCAAGTGAAATGGCATGACCCTAAGGCGACGCTCGTCGAGGGCATTATGAGCCGTGGCGATCGCCGAATCGGCGTCGTGATCGAAGAAGTTTGGCGTCAGGGCGGAACCTTCCAGGAATGGAACGAGCGGTTTGACCTCGAGCTTTGGCTCAGCGCCATGGCCGCCCATGGTCTTGACCCAGACTGGTACGCCTACCGCCACCGCACCGAAGATGAGGTCCTTCCGTGGGACCACCTCAGTGCCGGGCTTCACAAAGATTTCCTTTGGCAGGACTGGCGAGACTCGCTTGCCGAGGTTGGCCTCCCCGATTGTCGTTGGACACCGTGTTATGACTGCGGCGCATGTACCGGATACTCGATCGAGCACATTGTGGCTTCGGCCACTCCTCCAGCAGGGGGGTCTCAGGGCACAGGACAAGACCTCGGTTCGTCCGTTCCTGTGACATTGCTCGGTCGCGCCCCAGTGGGAACGGGTTCTTGATGCGGATCCGCGTTCGGTATTCCAAGGCCGGCAAGATTCGGTTTTCGAGCCACCGAGATATGGCCCGCTGTTGGGAGCGTGCACTTCGTCGCGCCGAGATCCCTGTTGCCATTACCGAAGGTTTTTCACCCCGTCCGAAGATGCATTTCGGATTGGCGCTTTCCACCGGCCATGAGTCGCTGGGGGAGTACCTCGACATCGACCTGCGTGAGCCAGAAGCCTCCGCGCTCGATCTCGGGGCATTGCCCGAGCGGCTCACGCCGTTCCTCCCTCCGGGAGTCGATGTCGAGACAGTCTCGGCGATCGAACGATCTGAACTGTCCCTTCAAGAGGCAGTAACGGTTTGCACCTGGCGGATCGAGATCCCGGGCGTTACGCCTGAGGAACTCGAGGTCAACGTTCGGACCATGCTCGATGCCTCAACGCTTCCGGTCACCCGGGAACGAAAAGGCAAGACGGTGTCCGATGACATTCGGCCCGGCATCATCAGCCTTCGGGTTGTTGGCGCAATAGCAAACGAAGCTCCGGAACAAGGAGCTCTTCTCGAAGCCGAGCTGGCAACCCAGCCCCGCTCCGTGCGGCCTTCAGAACTTCTGGCCGCGTTCGACCCGCCTCGCAACGAGGGGCGCGTCTGTAGGACACACCAATGGATCATTACTGACGGCGCGAGACGGGAACCGATCCCGGCCCACGCGACGTCACGCGCACCTGCTGAGGCGGGCGCGCGATGAAAAGGGAGCGAAACCATGTCCGACCAAACGGTCGACCCCGGCGACTCAACGCCGAACAACCAGTCACGTCCGCAGCCCGAGACTGCATCTTCCGGAGCAGCTGAGTCGTCACCGCAGGCAACAACCGAAACGCAACCAGCAACAGAGTCATCTCCTTCTTCGACGAGCGCTGACTCAACTGCCAGCGTGTCACCCGACGGCACACCGTCGGCTGAAGGGGGCAGTCGTCCGCGTCGCCGTCGCGGATCTCGTGGCGGGCGCAATCGGAATCGTTCGGGCGGAGGTCAGGGCGGAGCAAATGCGATGACGAGCACCGACAATGACGACACCGGTGCGCCCGATCTTGAACGTCAACCCGACGAGCTTCCGAAACGTGTCTCTCAGAACCGCCCTCGCGACACTGCAGCAGCCGAAGAAGCTCTTGTGAAAAAGCCCCAGATTGGCGATAGCCGACCGGCTCCTGCGGCCGAATCGACGGAAGCAGATTCCGCAGATGGAGACGGTTCGAAGGCAGAGGGTCAGGGTGGCGGACAGGCTCGCAGCGGTAACCGTCGGCGTCGAGGCGGCCGTGGTCGCGGAGGCGGCGGTGGTCAGCAGCAGGGCCAGAACACCCAGCAAGGACCGTCAGGTCAACAGGGTCAATCAGGCCAGCAGAAGGGCCAACAACAGAAGAAGGGCGGAACCCCTCGCCCTGTCGAAGCGATCCTTGGCGGCGATGGTCCCGACCTTGACGATGAGACTCTCGAGAAGCGTAAGGGTCGAGAGCGAAAGGGGCGTCCGGTCGGCCGCTACATGATGGCGGTCAGCGTGCGTCCCGAAGCGACGCAGATTGCAGTGCTTGAAGGCCGCAATCTCATCGAGCATTACGTGTCTCGTCCTGCCGACGACGTTTCTCAGATCCATGGAAATATTTATCTCGGCAAGGTGCAGAACGTTCTTCCAGGTATGGAAGCTGCTTTCGTCGACATTGCGACGCCTAAGAATGCGGTGCTGTATCGCGGCGATGTGCAGTTCGATGCCGAAGATGTCGAAGGTGGGTCGTCGAATGCTCGAATTGAGCAGATCCTCAAGCCTCGTCAAACCATCATTTGTCAGGTTACGAAGAACCCGATCGCTCATAAAGGTGCGCGACTCACGCAGGAAGTTTCGCTCCCGGGACGTTTCGTAGTTCTCATCCCGAATTCCAGTACCTACGGCATCTCAAAGCGACTCGACGACAGCGAACGAAAGCGCTTACGCAACATCCTTGACAAGGTGAAGCCGCCACAACATGGCGTCATTGTGCGACCCGCGGCTGAAGGCGTGACTTCAGAGGAGATCTCGGCTGACGTTCGTCGACTTCTCTCGCAATGGGATCAAATCGAAGCGCTGGCCAACTCTGCACAGGCCCCGGCTCTTCTTTATCGAGAGCCAGATATGGCCGTGCGCGTGATCCGTGAAGAGTTCAACGACAACTACCGAAGTGTCGTTATCGATGACGAAGCATTGTTCAATGATGTTCACGATTACGTGTCGAGTATTTCGCCCGCTCTTGCTGATCGCATCGAGTACTACGATCGTTCCACCGAACCCCTGTCGATCTTTGAGCGTCATCATGTTCACGAACAAGTACACAAGGCACTCGATCGAAAAGTCTGGTTGCCTTCGGGTGGTTCTCTTATCATCGAGCACACCGAAGCCCTTACGGTCATCGATGTAAATACCGGCAAGAACGTCGGCTCGAAGAGTCTTGAAGAGACCGTGTATCGGAACAATCTCGAGGCTGCGGTCGAAATCGCCAAGCAACTGCGATTGCGCGACATCGGCGGGATCATCGTGATCGACTTCATCGATATGGAAATTAAGGGCAACCGGGACGATGTCGTGCGAGTCTTCCGAGATGCGCTGGCTCGCGATAAGACTCGCACCCAGGTCTTTGACATCTCTGAGCTCGGACTGGTCGAAATGACCAGAAAGCGCATCGGGGAGGGACTGCTTGAATCCTTCGCTGGACAGTGTCCTGACTGCGAGGGTCGAGGAGTCAGAATCGACCCAGACCTCCTGATCTGAGGCGAGCTCAATAGCCTCACCAGACCCGGGTTTCGTTCTTTGGGCCTGTGGGGCTAGAGTTGCACCCCTATGTATGCCGTGATCCAGACAGGTGGCAAGCAGTACCGCGTCGAAGAGGGCCAACGACTTGATGTCGAACGCCTCGGCGAGGCTGATGAGGTCACCCTCACTCCCGTGCTCGTTGTCGACGGTGACACCGTCCTCGCTACCCCTGCGCAGTTGGCTGGTGCCAGCGTGTCTGCGCGAGTCGTCGGCGCGGCCAAGGGTCCTAAGGTCATTGGCTTCACCTACAAGAACAAGGCCAACGAGCGTCGTCGTTGGGGTCATCGTCAGCATTACGCGACGATTGAGATCACCGGCATCAAGAAGGGCTGAGCCATGTCAAAGACCAAAGGTGGCGGTTCAACCCGCAACGGCCGCGACTCCCAGAGCAAGCGTCTTGGTGTGAAGCGTTTCGACGGCCAGGCTGTCCATGCCGGCACCATCATCGTCCGCCAGCGTGGTACCCGTATTCACCCGGGCGAAAACGTCGGGCGGGGTGGAGACGACACGCTCTTCGCTCTCACCGAAGGAACCGTCAAGTTCGGATCCCGCAAGGGTCGCAAACTTGTCGATGTACTCCCTAACTGAGTTATTCGTCGAATGATCTGATGGAAAGCGGGCCTTTGGGTCCGCTTTCGTCGTTTTCAGCCGTGGACGTCGATTCCTAACGGACGGCGTTCGGCAGGCCAATCGAGCAGTCGCGCAGCGGTATCGAAGGCGAAGCGGTCGGTCATACCTGCCACATAGGCGACGGCTGCGGTAACTGAATCGGCTTCGGCTTTGGTCGATGAAGGCAGTGCTGCGGGGTTGGCGATGAAATGGTCAACCAGCGCAGTGAGTACGTCGATGACTGCGCGTCCCTGCGCGATTGAGTCGGGTCGGTTGTAGATGTAGTCGTAGTTGAACGAACGCAATGCAGAGAGTGCAGACGCGTTCGTTGCGTCCATGCCGATGACTCCGGTTTTAGTTGCGCAGTCGATAACCGCGAGAATGAGCGCGTGCAGTTGTTGGCGGCGCGATTGACCTAAAACTTCAGAAACTTCG
The DNA here is from genome assembly GCA_005787345.1 of Actinomycetota bacterium. Lineage (GTDB taxonomy): Bacteria > Actinomycetota > Acidimicrobiia > Acidimicrobiales > Acidimicrobilacustridaceae > Acidimicrobilacustris. The sequence continues at coordinate 6,442 of SYBH01000006.1, read as the reverse complement.
GGCGGAAGATCCGATACTCGAACGATGCCGGCGCCCAGTGCATCTTCGAGATCATGAGCGCTGTAGGCACAGCGATCAGCCCAACTGACGACGACACCTTCTGGAGTCATTGGGGTGGGGCGAGACCATGAGTGGTTGCGAATGCCGTCGAGCGTCTCGATGCAAAGATTGAGTGGTTCAAGAACGACGTCGGCGCCCCAGACTGCATGGTGATAGCCGCCAGGGATGAATGCATCGAAGGCGTCCTCGCTGGCATGGCCTCCAGGGCCATGCCCACAGTCGTGTCCGAGGGCAATGGCCTCGGTGAGAGCAACATTGAGCCCGAGCGCACGAGCGATGGCTGTGGCTACCTGTGCGACCTCGAGGGCGTGTGTGAGCCGAGTTCGTTGGTGGTCATCGGGGAAGACGAATACTTGGGTCTTGCCAGCAAGACGGCGAAACGCAGCTGAATGGAGGATGCGGTCGCGGTCGCGTTCGAAACACGTGCGGTAGTCATCGGGTTCTTCGGGAATGGCTCGGTTGCCGGCGCCGACAGCGCGAGTCGCCCCGTTGGCGAGAAGCGAAGAAGATCGAGATTCACGCTCGACTCGTAAAACAGCGTGAGCCGTGATGAGCGGTGGTGGAGCATCGCGATGTGCAAGCACGAGATCTTCGGAGGCTGCGGATCCGCGCATGGTCGCCACCCATTCCTGCTGGCGGGCACTGATGTCTTCGGTACTGATGTCTTCAGTACTGATGTCTTCAGTACTGGTGTCCTCAGCAGTCAATTCTGAGGGATCTGGGGCCTGCTGATTCATGCCCGCATCCTGCCTCATGACTGGGACAGAGCGGCGATCTCCGATATCTATCGGTTGGCGCCACCCGTGAAGCCCGTAGGCTCTCGGGCTGTGTCCGGATTCATCGATGAGTGCCAACTAAATGTCAAGGGCGGAGATGGCGGCGCAGGCTGCGTTGCCTTCCGTCGTGAGGCGCACGTGGCCAAAGGCGGTCCCGACGGGGGCGACGGAGGGCGAGGCGGCAATATCTGGCTAGTAGCCGATCGGAATATTTCATCACTCCTTGCCTTTAAAGACCATCCTCACCGACGTGCCCAAAACGGCGTTCATGGTCAAGGCAAGAAAATGCATGGTGCCGGAGCCGATGATCTGATCGTCTACGTCCCCGAAGGCACAGTCGTTCATGATCTTGAAGGCACGATGCTGGCCGACCTCGTTCACCAAGGTGATCGCTGGATGGCGGCTGCAGGCGGTCGCGGTGGAAAGGGCAATGCCCGTTTCCTCTCGAATATTCGCCGCGCTCCCTCCTTTGCAGAACAAGGTGAAGTTGGCGAAGAGCAGTGGCTCAATCTTGAACTCAAGTTGATGGCTGACGTCGCCCTCGTGGGTTTTCCAAGCGTGGGTAAATCCACTCTCATCTCCCGGATTTCTGCGGCGAAACCCAAGATTGCCGATTACCCCTTCACCACACTCGAACCAAACCTCGGGGTTGTTCGGGTAGAAGACAATTTCGAATTCGTCGTTGCTGATCTCCCTGGCTTAATCGAAGGCGCGTCCGACGGCCGCGGTCTCGGACATCGTTTCCTTCGGCATGTTGAGCGCGCTCGAGTTCTCGTGCTGATGGTCGACCTCGCCGGCGGGATTGACGGTATGACAGTCGAGACCCCATCAGAGCAAGCAGCAGTTCTCCTCGCTGAACTTGGTGCCTATCGTCCCGAACTGCTGGAGAGACCCAGAATCATTATCGGTTCGCGTGCCGATCTTGTTCCCGGCGCCCTCGCTATTGCCGATACCGGCAAGCCCTTGGTTACCGAAGATGGTCTTGAACTCGACCTTTCGATTTCCGCCATTACCGGCGCCGGCCTTCCGCGCCTTATCGGGAAAATGGCTGAGGAAGTTCGCGGCGCACGTTCTGTTGAACCCGAACTCGATGGGTTCGTGGTGCATCGTCCCATTTCCGAAGGGATCCGGATCGAGCGTGAAGATGACGGTTCGTATCGAGTCGTCGGTCGTTCTGCGGAACGAGCCGTCGCCCTTTCCGATCTCACAAATCTAGAAGCGCTCGACTTTGCGCATTCGCAACTCAAAAAGATCGGAGTTGACAAGGCACTCGCGCGTGCTGGCGCTACCGAAGGCGACACCGTCCGGATCGGATCACTCAGTTTCGAATATGAGGAGGAGTGATGATCGTCGTCGTAAAGATTGGAACGTCATCGCTCACAGATGGGCAAGGAATCATCCGGCTGGAGGCGATCGAAAAGCTCTGCCTCGAGGTTGCTGGAGCTCGTGAGCGGGGTCACCAAGTGGTGATCGTCACGTCGGGTGCCATTGGTGCTGGTCTTCCCGCACTAGGTCTCGGTGGAGAGAAGCGGCCTCGCGACGCGCAAACCTTGCAGGCGGTTTCCGCCGTCGGACAGTCGAGGCTTATGGGTGTGTATTCCGAAGAACTCGATCGACACTCGCTTATTGGTGGTCAGGTTTTGCTTGCACCGCTCGATTTCGTTGATCGTCGGCAGTATCTGCAAGCGAGGGGCACACTTAACCGCTTGCTTGAACTCGGCGTTGTACCGATTGTTAATGAAAACGATGCGGTTGCCGATGACGAAATTCGATTCGGCGACAATGATCGCCTGGCTGCATTGGTGTCACATCTCGTTGACGCCGAACTGTTGGTATTACTTACCGATACTTCAGGTCTGCTTTCAGCCGATCCCCGCCTTGATCCCAATGCGTCCCTCATCGAAGAGATCGTTGAATTTGATCAGCAATTCGACGATATTGCCGGTGGCCCCGGAACTCCTGGCGGTAGTGGGGGAATGACCTCAAAGCTTTCGGCCGCAAAGATTGCAGCGTGGTCCGGTGTACGTACGGTGATCGCCGCTGCTCACAGGGACAATGTTCTCCTCGACGCACTCAACGGTGCCGCAGGAGTCGGAACAACGGTCGCAGCGCACGAACGAAACCTTCCTGCTCGGAAGTTATGGATCGCCTTTGCTGTTCGTTCTTCGGGCCTCATCACCATTGATGCAGGGGCCCGCAACGCTCTCGAACGAGGTGGCACCTCGTTGCTCGCCGCCGGAGTTCTCGGGATTGAGGGAGAGTTCGACGCAGACGACGCCGTCGAAATTGCAGACGAATCTGGTGAGGTGTTCGCAAAGGGTCTTGTACGTATGGGTGCAGAGACGCTTAGGGCAGCAGCAGGTCATTCACGTTCTGAATTGCCGTCTGAAGTTCCCGCACAGGTCATCCACGCCGATGATCTCGTGATACTTCCTTAGCGGCGCACCAAGCGACTCACCACAGTCTTGGCTTCGTCAACGCGCAGGAGAATAAGCATTCCGGCATAGATGCTGATTCCAAGCGCACCCGCGAAGACGACGGTGAGTAGATCGCTCATCGCTGAGAGCTTGATCAGCAGCCAGACTCCGGTACCCATCACACCGGTTGCTACGAGCAATTTTGTGATCGCGAGAATAGTCGCCGGATCGAGATAGCGACCAATGCGGCGGTGCAGCAGGAACAGCGCAACAACAGCGAAAACGGAATAGGCGATCGAACCACTGGCGCCGAGTCCAACGACACCAAATCGGTCGACGACGATGAATGCGATGGCTAAGCCGAGCAGTGTCTCGGCGGCATTGACGAAGAACGGGAGTCGGGTATCTCGTTGAGCGTAAAAACCACGCATTGCATAAAGAAAGAGGGAGAATGCCGGCAGCCCGCTTAAGAACGCAATGAGTGTGTTCGCCGTCGTGTCGGCGTTTGCCGAAGTGAACTCACCGTGCGCTAAAACCAGACGAACAATCGGGCCCGACAATAAAATCATTCCAATAGCGGCCGGAAGGGCAATGACGAGTACGAGTCGGAGTCCGGCGCCGAAGCGATACCGCAACCCTTCGATATTCGACGCGGCGTGTAAAGCCGAAAGTTCCGGGGTGTAGGCGGTCATCACCGACACTGTCCAAAGCCCGTAGGGAAGTTGGAAGAACAGCCACGCATACGCGTAGATCGAAACTCCGTCGACGCCGTTGGCGAGAGTTTGGATGACGCCATACGCGATCAGGTTTGAGATGACGTACCCAAGGGTCCAGCCTGAAAGGCGACCGACTTCGCGAACGGCGGGATCGTGGAGATCAAAGTTCCAGCGAAGACGAATACCTGCGCTACGCATTGCTGGCCACAGCACAAGAGTCATCGCTGCGAGGCCTGCTGTTGTTCCGAATCCCAGAAGGAGAAGTAGTCCGGTGTCCTGTCGGACCTGATCGAAGGTCAATGCATCGCCTGAGGCGAGATGGGGGAGTGCCAGAAAGAGGCAGATCACTACGATGTTGTTAAGTACTGGAGCAAACGCTGGCACGGCGAATGAACGCCGGGCGTTGAGTAACGAAGTTCCGAGGCTCGTGAGGCCGTAAAAAAGAATCTGCGGAGCGAACATCATCAAGAGCGGAACAGCAACGGTGGCTTGTGTTGATGCCTCGCTGGGAGATGACGACAGGTTGTAGAGGGCGATGATGACCGGTGAGAGCGCAATTCCGAGAACGGTGGCGGCAACAAGGACAACGCTGATCACCGTAGCTAGGGCATCGATGCCCCGGTTGTCATTACGACCCGTGTGGGCAACGACAACCGGAACAAGCGTCGCTGAAAGGATGCCCCCAAGGACAAGGTCGTAGAGAAGGTTCGGCGTGTTGTTGGCCAGGTTGTAGGCCTCGGCAAGCGCGGTAGCACCGATTGCGTAGGCCATGACTCCTACGCGAAGGAACCCAGTAAGTCGGCTCAGCCCCGTTCCAATGGCGACGACTGCGCTTGATCGGACGAGGTGATGTGTCCTCTGTGAGGTCATGCCCTCGCCGGAGTTGCTCATCGCTTAGCACGCTAGTTCCCGCCTGCTGCAGTGATTGTGAGCCCTGCTGGCGCCGGTGTGACGACGACTACCCTGTGCGCCTATGACCTCGCACGATGCCACGACCCCTATTGCTGAACTGGGACGCCGCTCCAAGGCAGCTTCTCGGGTTCTTGCCACCGCTTCTTCGGCACAGAAAAACGATGCCCTGCTGGCCTCAGCAGATCTCCTGGTGTCTTCGGCAGACGTCGTCCTCTCGGCGAATGCAGTCGATGTTGCTCGCGCCGAATCCGATGGGGTGAGCCCGACGGTTGTTGACCGACTTCGTCTCGACGAAAAGCGGATTGCTTCAATGGCTAGTGGATTGCGACAGGTTGCGTCGCTAGCTGATCCTGTCGGCGAGATTATCGATGGGTGGGTGCGTCCGAACGGTTTGCGTATTTCTCGAGTTCGGGTGCCGCTTGGCGTCATCGCAATAATTTACGAAAACCGACCGAATGTCACCTCAGATGCCGCGGGACTTTGTTTGAAATCAGGCAACGCTGCGTTTCTTCGTGGCTCGTCCGGAGCCATTGATTCGAACATCGCAATCGAATCTGTCTTGCGCACAGCGATCGGGACCGCGTCATTGCCCGCCGATTCGGTCATTCTTGTTGCCGATACATCACGAGACGCGGCCGTCGAATTCATGCGCCAAAGAGACACAATTGACTGCCTTATTCCGCGAGGTGGGCCCTCGCTTATTTCTTCGATTCTCGAGAATGCAACAGTTCCCTACGTGATCGATGGCGACGGCAATTGCCATGTGTATGTCGATGCCGACGCCGATTTAGATATCGCGATCAATGTCATCGTGAACGCGAAGATGCAGCGTCCTTCGGTTTGCAACGCAGCAGAGACCTTGCTCGTCCACAGAACCGTGGCAGGCGAGTTCCTTCCCAGAGCAGCGGCTGCGCTCAATGGTGTCGAGCTTCGAGCCGATGCCGATGCCCTTGAGTTGCTTCCGAGCGCAGTGCCAGCGACCGCCGAGGATTGGTCGACCGAATTCCTTGACCTCACCCTTGCTGTTGGCATCGTGGAGAGCATCGACGAGGCAATTGATCACATCGCGCGAAACAGTTCTGGTCACTCCGAGGCGATCATCACTCAGTCGCTTGAAGCGGCCGACCGATTCACGACCGAAGTCGACGCAGCTGCGGTCCTCGTCAACGCATCCACCCGTTTCGTCGACGGCGAGGAATTCGGTTTCGGTGCGGAAATTGGAATTTCGACACAGAAACTCCATGCTCGCGGCCCTATGGGCCTGCGTGAACTGACGACCGCCAAGTTTGTGGTGAGGGGTCAAGGCCAGATCCGGGGGTAACCCTTTCCCGTTGCGTCCGAGGCCCTTGGGTGCTTTCGACCGGTCTGCGGGCCGGTACTGTCGGGAAATGGATTATCGCTTCGAAAACCCCGCGGCTGTACGTACCCGACTCCGTGAGGTCGACTACCTCTCCGACGAGGCCATTGCTGGTGTCGTGTTTCTTGCCGATCGCCTTGGTAAGCCGATTCTTGTGGAGGGTCCTGCGGGTACCGGCAAGACGCAGTTGGCCAAGTCGGTAGC
>SYBH01000030.1 GCA_005787345.1 Actinomycetota bacterium | reverse complement strand
GGGAAGCTTTGCCTTATGGAGGACGCCACCTGCAACAACGATGAACTTCGTGGAAAGCACGTCATCACGTGTTGTGGTGACAGTCCAGCGCTCAGTCTTTTCGTTCCAGACCATGTCTTTGATTTCGGTCTGGAAAAGCGCCTTCTCGTACATGTTGAAACGGCGGCCAAGTTCCTGGCAGTACGCAAAGATCTCAGGTGCTAACGCGTAACGGTTCGTGGGCATGAAGCCTGTGTCTTCAAGCATCGGCAGATACACGTAGGACTCAACGTCACACATCGCGCCGTGGTAACGGTTCCAGTACCACGTACCACCGAAGTCGCCACCCTTTTCGATGATACGGAAATTGTCGACACCGAGCTTGCGAAGGTTTGCCGCTTCGAGCATGCCGCCGAAACCACCACCGACGATTACGACATCGACGTCAGCAATCTCGGGGTCACGGGTGAAGCCCGGTTCAACGTAGGGATCACGATTGAATTCTTCGTACATGCCAGCAAGTGCTGAGTACTGCGCCGTACCATCGGATCGGAGTCGCTTTGCGCGCTCTTCGGCGTACTTCTGACGGGCTTCTTCAATGCTCGTTGACATGGCGCTTATTCCTCGCGGGCTGATGGGGACAACTGCCCCCGGACTGCTGGATGTCTAACAGTATGCGATCAACAATTGACTCGATCAACAGACCCCTGTCACAAGGTGGACACTGAGGACCGCTAGGCGGCCAAAGCCGAATCTCGGGCGGTGAACTACTGCCGGTAAGCGGTCCAAGCGCCCATTTCGTAGCCCGGGGCATCTCGCCACGAGCGGAATTCGGCTGAAGCTGGGTCGAGCGCCACCGGAACGGCAAGATCGGCCCGGCGGCCTCCGACGAGCAGGCGTTGGTTCATCCATGAACCAGGAGCCCCGAGTGTTCGCAGATGGACCGACACCACCTCGGACTGATCAACGGTTCCAACAACAGGCGGCTCCGCCGAGTCAACGGGATCGAGAGTGAACACGCCGCTTGAACCTTGGCAGCCGTCATCAACGGCGTTCGCAACAACGGTGTAGGCCTGTGTTGTTTTCGCAATCGCATACCAGTGCGCCATCGTGTTTGCCGGATAGCGATGAGCAAAGAGTCCCTCGGCATCGTGAAGGTGTCCGCCGTACTCACCGCGCCATTGCGTGGGAACTGCGATCAGATCAGCCCGGTGCATCGCCAAGACACCACTCGCTTCCGGGAAACGAACGTCTTCGCAAAGCAGCAGCCCGATGCGGCCGATTGCTGTATCGAAGACCGACAACGCGTCACCTTGAGTTGCCCATGCCATCGAAGGATCAAGGTGTGTCTGTCGATATGAGCCCACGACTGTGCCAGCGGGATTCACCAACACACTTGCGTGAAACAACTCGGTGCCGTCACGTTCAATATGACTTCCAACAACATGCCGGCCTGTTCGTGCGGCGAAGTCACTCAGCATCTGCACGGAACGACCGAAACCGGTTTCCGCCCAATCGTTCGCTTGTTCCGAGTTTGCGGGTACACCAGTAAATGAAAACGCCGGAAGCACGAGAAGGCCAGACTCCTTCCCTTTCGCCTGCAAATCAGCAATCAATTCATTTGCACGCTGAACATTCCCATCGAAATCGCCGGCGATCGTTCGATACTGCACTGCATCGCAAACGATGTTGATTCCTTCGGAGGTTGCAGCCGGATCACTTGGGGCGCGGAAAAATGTCAGCGGCGCGTAAAGTTCTGGTCGCCGACGGACAAGCGTTGACTTTTGATCGTTGTCGTAGAGAGAGGGATCAATCTCTCCATAAAGAATTGTTCCGGGATTCGATACCGTGATGTTGCGGTCCGTGGCTGGGGCATGAGCAGTTCGATCACCATTTGCCTGCCAGATTGACGCGCTACCTCCATAGGTAACTGTGACTCCCGTCGTGGGATTTGTTTCCGCATTATTTCGATCCGCCGCAACCATGGCGAGCCCATTCCACGCGCACAACTGTTGCACTGCAGCGATTGTTGAATGGGTGCCTGGAGGAGTTTCGTCACCATGCGGAACAACACGATCCGAAGAACAGATATAGGCGATCAAGTCGGCACCTTTGATTGCCGGCAAGCGCGCTGGCTCCCAGTAGGTGTCGTCGTAACAAATGATCATGCACACATTGCCGAGTTCGGTCTCGAACACTGGATAACCAGTGTTTCCTGGAACAAACCAAGCAATGTCCGATGGGTTCAGACCGTTCTTGCGGTACTTACCCACATAGCCATCGGGCCCGATCAGCGCGCCGGTGTTGTAGGTCAGTCCTGTTGCTTGATCGATTTCTGAAATTCCAATCGCAACATAGCAACGGTGCTTTGCCGTTATCTCGGCGATGGCATTGGTTCCTCGGCCCGGAACTTCGTCGAGATACGGACGCAACTGATCAAGATCGGCATAGATGTAGCCCGACAACGCAGCTTCAGGAAGCACGATGAGACGTGCTCCCGCGCTCGCAGCTTCTTCAATAACTGCACACGCGCGCTCAAGGTTCTTTTCGAATTCAAACATCTCAGGATTGAATTCAACGGCTGCAACTTTGAATGGACCTGTTGGTCGAGTCATAGATTCCTTCAAGATTTTGAGGTAGCTCGTGCTTCACCGGGCCATGACGGTGACGGCCAATCTCGGTACTGGCTTGTGAACCGCAAGAACGCAGTCAACCCGCCGCCAAGAACAACGGCAATCGGGAATGGAACGACGTGCGATACAAGAACAAAAACGATGGCTCCAACCGCGAGCGCAGAGCCAACCCAGTGCGCTTGTTTCGCGATCGTTGCGGTGTGACCAGTCATGTTGTCGGCTAAAAGACCGCCGAACGACGCAGTCACTACGCCGAGGAACATCGCAGAGATCCAAGGCGTTTCATACGAAAGCGCTTTCTGGGCTCCGATGGTCACGAGCGTGCCAAGGACCAGACCATTGAGAAGAAGAAATGCCGCACCAAATTTCCCCATGACGTTGTAACCAAAGCCACCGACGATCGCGAGGAGAAGGCCAAACGGCAGGATGTACCACTCGGCAATTGCCGCAGGTTCGAGACCAAGCAACACATCTCGAACCATCCCTCCACCGAGACCGACGAGAACACCTGCCAGGATCGTGCCGAAAATCGGAATGTTTCGGCTACGCGCAAGTGCCGCACCGAACATGCAGTTCAAGCTCATCGCCGCGACCTGTACAACAACCGGCAGTGAAGGCAACGACTTTGGCGGTTGTGCAGCGAAAACGGCTGAGAGTGTGAACGAACTCATGCCGAAATCTCTTCAAGCTCATCGGGCCAAAGCACCGGCAATTCGAAGCGACGCTCACCCGACCATGGGCCGCGAACCGCGTCAAGATGGCTCGCCAATGCGCACGCATCGGATGCGTAGAGAGCACGTAGAGCATCGAACGTTGATCGAGAGGATTCAAGACTCGCTCGAGTCGCCGCACCCATTCCCACAAGAACGCCAACCGCTGCGTTCCACTCTTCGTCACTCACTTTCGTGGATGCCGCAGGATTTGGAGTCGCTGTTCCATTGAGAACATCGAGTACGTACTTTTCGAACTGCCAGTTCAGCCGTTCCTGACCAACACCTTTACGGTTCAAAACACGCAGCGTGATTGTTCCTTCGGCCAAGACTCGAATTGCCGCCGCTCGGTCTTGGGCAATCCCCAGTCCTAATGCAAGCGACGTTGCATCGAGGATCGCGAGAAGTGTGGTCACCCAATGACGCAACGGGTCTGGCGATCGAAAATGGGCGAGCACTGGGCTCGCCTGTTGACCCAATCGAACATCGGCCATCCACGTCTGCCAGTTCTCACAATCAAGAAGCGATGCAGGTTGGCCTGACAGCGCCGCACTTCGGGCGAGAACCATCGGCCCCCAAGCAGGCTCGCCGCCAATTTGAGAGAACCGCGCCATAAGACTTTCTCGAGCGACATACGCGCTGTAGAGCCCAACCAAATACCCCATAAAGACAGCGATCACGACGAGCCCAAGAAACGCTCCGATCGACACAGTGATTGCCGACGGTCCATTCACCGATTCAACAGATCCAAGCGTCGTAACTGTTGATGCCGATTGCCATGCTGCCTGTTTCCATGTGAGATGGGTTTGTCCGTAAATCACGAACGCCATTCCCACGATGATGAGAAACACATAGATCGCCAGTTGGACAAGCACAGAAATAGGTGCAGCCATTCGCAACCAACGGTCTTGCATCTTGTACGTACGCATGGCTCGCAACGGAAATCGCGTGACAATCAGGACCGATTTCGTGACGATATGAGCCAGCCCGGAACGTGTGGCTCTCGGAACAACCATCGAAGCGATTGCCGCAATCGTGACTCCAGCGGTGAGAACAACTCCCACGATGTAAGCAAACGTACGCACGGGATAAATCTAGGCACTCTGTCCAGACGGAGCGAGAACAACCTTGATGGCGGCAGTCCCTGCCGTCGCTGAACCGTGTTGCTTTGCCGCCTTTTTGTCGCTCCGCTCAATGAGGAGTCGATACATGATCCGATACTTCGCCCGAACCGCTTCGCGCACCCGCGCCACCGCCGCAGGATCTAGGACTTCGGCGTGTCCAGCAACCGCCACAGATCCTCGCTTTGGTCGGCCCCGAACGTTGCTCGCCTGAATCGTCACAGCGGGGTTTTTGAGGATGCGCTTGATCTTCCACGAATCGGGGTCGGTCGTGAAGGCGTAGCCGTCTTCAAATGGAACCACCCAAACTGCGGTTGAAACCGGCGTTCCATCCTTTCGAAACGAAACGAAGGCGATGTACCGGGCGTCGTCAAGGTCGGCAGTCATAGCGAGAAGTATGCCGTCGATGTCCACAGAAATCTTTTGATCGTGCATCTTGTCGATCGAAAGAAACCGATACCGTTCGCACCATGACTGATGCACTGAACGATTTCAACCAGCAGATCATGGATGAGTTCCGTGCCAATGCAGGCAAAGTTGGTGGCCACTTCGAAGGTCGCCCAATGACAATCGTTCACCACACTGGCGCCAAGAGCGGCACCGTTCGCCATGCACCTCTCGTGTACCTGCCCAATGGTGATGACGTCGTCATCTTCGCTTCAAAGGGTGGTCAGCCAACCAACCCCGACTGGTATCACAACCTCATCGCCAATCCCGACACAGTGATTGAACTCGGCGAAGACATCGTGCCCGTGCATGTTCGTGAAGCAACCGGCGCCGAACGCGACGAACTGTTCGACCGTCAGAAAATCGCGAGCCCGGTATTCGCAGACTACGAAGCGGCAACGACACGAATCATTCCCGTGTTGGTACTCGAGCGTCGCTAGGTTGACGAACCGCTTGTGGTGCGATGCGGTCTTGTTAACGAGGTCGGTAGACATCGGATTGATGTTCGATACGAAGCACGGAGACAGTCCGATCTTCGTCATTGATTTCGTAGATGACTCGGTAGGCGCCACGTCGAGCCGACCAAAGCCCCGCGAGTTCACGCTGCAACTGATGCCCGACTTGGCGAGGGTTCTCGCACAAAGGTCCCAGTAGAAACTCGACGACGGCTGCAGCGATTCGTTCAGGGAGTCGCTCAAGTTGTCGTTCAGCGGACGCGGCAATGAGCAGATTCCAACCTTCGTTGGTCACTCGCTCAGATACTTCGCGCGCAACTCGTCGGCAGAGACGCTCCGGCCAGCCCTGACTTCAAGTCGCGCGTGTTCAATTTCGGCCATCGCTGTCGGATCTGACAGGAGTTCAAGCGTGTCCTCGAGCGCGTCGAGTTCCTCGGCACTCATCAATACCGCTGCTGGCCGCCCATTGCGCGTGACCGTGATCCGTTCGTGCTGTTGTTCCACTCGATCAACCATTTCCGAGAACTTGGCTTTGACTTCGGCGAGGGGAAGAACCTCTGACATGACCAGAATTCTAGTCAGAATGTCCGAAATCGCAACCCGTCACGCTTACGATTCAACGAGAGGCCGCTTCAGGGCCAGAGTCGGATAGCCCGACCACGCGGGACCTAGGACTCCAAGTCGTATCGCTACACATTCGTCTACCGGAAAAGACATCTACCGGAACGAGATGGAGCGCCTTCGAGCGAACCAGTTGATCATTCTCCTGCGGAACGAGGTCGGCAGCGACGTCAACGCCTCGCCAGCACGTACCGATGCAACGCGTCGAGGTATGCCTCGGACGCACGTCGCTGCAGTTTCCTCGTCAGTGGAGTTGCGACTCTCACCAGCGCCACCCCCGGCTTGGATACTGCTTCGATCTCGAAGATGACTTCGCTTGAGTCGAACCGAACGACGAACGACTCGTAGCCGCACTCTGGATGGTTCGGCAGCGTCGAGTACACGAACCCCCGGCGATTCGATTCATCAATGACCGACTCGACCCGGCATGCGGCCACTACCCACAGACCAAGTTGGCGAGTCCGGATTCCAACGGTCGATCCGGCGACGAGTTCCGCTTCGGCCGGAAACACATCGACTCCAGATCCTCGGTGCGCAGCCCACGACTCCAAGCCTTCTGACGCCAGGCGGAAATCGACGCGATCGGTGCCGATCACCCTCGTGAATCGCTCCGCTCGAAATCCAGCAGGCGGTACGGGAGCGGGTCTCGCCGTCGGCTCCGCATCCGTCCGCGCAGCCACGTAGCACTCAACATCAAACGAGGTTGGTTGTAGGAGCGTGATCACTAGCCCGACCCTAGGGCAGTCGTTACCGCGAGCAATCGGTGACCGTTGCTCGTCAGGACGGGGTGTTGCCGGCGTTCGCCGAAAGGACACCGTCCCAGTCATTGCCGTTCTTCACGAACACGTTGACTAACTGCTGGAAGGGACCCTGAACACCATTAACAGTGCCGCGAGCCTTGTACGCCACGATCAGAGTGTCAGGTGCCGATGTCACGACGATGTCCTTAACCTCGGACGATGAGTAGCAGACCGATGCGAGCAAAGCGAGGATCGTGGGCTTGTCTTTGGGACCGGTCACGGTGACGGACTGGAACGCGGGGTCGAGGAGACTCTCGTATGCGATCGAGTCGCTGCCGTCGCAAGAGAGTGTGTTCCAGTACCCGTTGATGAGTTGGGTGCCGAGCTCAGTGGCCTCGGCCTGATTGAGCCTCGTCTTCTCCGACGAATCTGACGAACCGCATCCTGCGAAGGTTCCAATCGCAACTACTGCGAGAACCACCATCACCGTCTTCTTCAACATTCAACTTTCCCTTCGCTGACCCGTAGACGGGGCGTTCGACCGTCGGATCCTCAAAGGCCGCGGCAATTCACTTATTGCAAACTAGATCAGTTCGGCATTCGGGAAGTAGATGGCCATAGTCAGACGCGCCGCGCTCAGGTGCGTTCAACAAACTGGCGACCTCCATCGGGTGTCCACCATTCGACCACGAGCTTTGTTGCATCGTCATTGAGGTGAACGACAACTACCTCGGTCACATCAACGACAAACCGTTCGCTCGGAGGTGCATCGGGTTCGTCGACCGGTCCTGCCGAAATCGCTATCCCGGCAATCTTTGCCTCACCGGGCCACGCAGCTTCGTCGCCGTCGATGGGATCCACTGTTGGACTATGAAGCGCAATCCGTGGATCACGATAAATGTCTGCAGATTTTCTTGCTGCTTCCATCGAGCCGAAGTGCAGGTTTCCTTCGTCGAACGCACACTCGATCCCTGAGATCCGCGGCGAACCATCGGCCCGCAGTGTTGCAAGAGTCTTATGGAGACGGAAGGCGAACAGTCGCTCAACCCGTTCTGCCATTTGAGGTTCGAGAGCTTTGAAGTCACCCCACGAAGTCATAGTTCGACCATACCTTCGAACAAGTGACGACGAATGAAAAGTGCAGCGGCACACGTTCGTACTCATTTCATGTTTTGAGTTGCATCGTCTCGCTATCGAGGCCGGTAAACGTCGGATCGATGTTCGATACGCAGAACATCGATCGTCCTCTCGTCGTCTTCGATCTCGTAGATGACGCGGTACGCCCCGCGCCGAGCCGACCAGAGTCCGGCGAGTTCTCGCTGAAGCGGATGTCCAACTTGTTGCGGGTTCTCGCACAAAGGCCCGAGCAAGAACTCGACGACTGCAGCAGCAATGCGTTCTGGGAGTCGAGCGAGTTGTCGTTCAGCGGACGCGGCAATACGCAGATTCCAACTTTCGTCGATCACTCGCTCAGATACTTCGCGCGCAACTCATCGGCAGGGACGGTTCTCCCGGCTCTGACTTCGAGACGCGCTTCCTGGATCTCGGCCATTGCGGCTGGGTCAGACAGGAGTTCCAGTGTGTCCTCAAGAGTGTCGAGTTCCTCGGCGCTCATCAGCACCGCTGCTGGACGCCCGTTGCGCGTGACCGTGATCCGTTCGTGCTGTTGCTCCACTCGATCCACCATTTCCGAAAACTTGGCTTTGACTTCAGCGAGGGGAAGAACTTCCGACATGACCAGAATTCTAGTCATATATTCTTCGACCGCGACCTACGGAACCAGCCGATAACGGCGGGTTCACGCAGAAAGTTGGAACGTGGTGACGATCGGATGGCTGAGATCGAAAGGCTCGTTCTCGTCCTCGAAGTAGAGCCCGAGGGCCTCTTTGAGGTTCGTGAGAGCGTCATCCATCGAATTGCCCTGACTCGTCACATCAACTTCAAGACAGCGCGCGACGAATAACTCACCTTCGTGAGTGATCGCGGCTGTGAGTTCCATATGCAAAGCATACGAGGAAGAGCTCTACCAGGGCCATAGTCAAATGGCCCGACGAGGAGGAGCTCAGGAATCCAGGCTGTACCGGTACACATTCGTGTCGCGAGCGACGAAGCCGATGCGTTGATACAACCGGTTCGCTGCTTCTCGGCTTGGCCGTGATGTGAGATCAACCGTCTTCGCACCCAACTCACGCGCACGATCCAGCGCCGCACGGTTCAACAATTCGCCCACGCCGTGACCGCGCGCGGCTTCGTCAACAACAACGTCTTCGATCCATGCGCGCACTCCGGTGGGGATGCGGAACCAAGCCAACGTCAAACTGCCGAGAATCTGATCACCGGCATCACGATCAACAGCAATCAGCAACACGCTGGCTTCTGACTCGCAGATAGCGGCCAGCTCGGTCTCGGTTGGCGCCGGATTTGATGACGACAATTGGGGAATCAGGCGCTCAAATGCGGCCACCAGTTCCGGTGTGACTTCTACGGCCTCAATGATCTGCACGTTCGCCATCGGTCCAGCGTAGACACCGATACCCTTCTGCGAATGCCGGAGACCTCAGGCCACTCGCTCCCCCATTTGCGCTGGACGCAGCCTGCCGATGTCAACGGTCCGGTCCTCCTCGTTGCCTTCGGCGGCTGGAACGATGCTGGCGACTCGGCAACCACAGCAATCGAGTACCTAGCCGAACAATGGGGGGCGACCACGTTCGCCGATATCGATCCCGAGGTGTTCTACGACTTCACCGTCACCCGACCCGAGGTCCGCGTCGATTTCGATGGCATTCGCCGAATCGATTGGCCGAAGAACGAATTTCGATCAGCGCATGCAACTCCTCACAATGTCGATGTCATCTTGCTCTCAGGAATTGAGCCGCAGCTCAAGTGGCGAACATTCTGCGAGCACGTCATCGGCGTCGCCGTTGCCACCAACGCGCGCATGGTCGTCACGCTCGGTGCGCTTCTTGCTGAAGTGCCTCATTCACGACCGGTGTCAGTCTTTGGCGCAACCTACGACGAAGCGAGCACCGAAGCGCTTGATCTCCTCCCATCGCGTTACGAAGGGCCAACCGGCATCACCGGCGTTTTGCACAACGCATGTAGCGAGGCAGGTATTCGTTCTGCCGCGTTGTGGGCAGCAGTTCCTACCTACGTGCCTTCTTCGCCATCGCCAAAGGCTGCGCTTGCTCTCATTGATCGCGCCGCACGGTTGCTTGAAGTCACCATCGATACGACAGAACTCAAGTTCGCAACCGACGCCTATGAGCACCAGGTTTCATTGCTTGTTGCCGAGGATGAAGAAACCACCGAGTACGTCGCGCATCTCGAACAACGTTACGACGAGGAACCCGATCGATTTACCGATGGCGAAAGTCTTGTCGACGAGGTCGAGCGTTTTCTTCGCGATCAGGACTAAGCGCTGGTCCTAATCGGTGGGATTAATTATCAGATGATCTCCTTGCCATACCGGCGTACGGGGATGATCGAAGTGAACATCGACGTTCGCACCGGTAAATGCATGCGCAGCAAGCGGCCCCCAAAGGTCATGACCCACAGCCATATCTGGCAACGCGTCGAGCGGGAAGAATCCGACATCTCGAGTTTCAAGTGGATGCGCTTTGAGCGAGCCACCGATTGCTCGGCAATGAAACACAAGTGAGTAAAGCGGAACGCTTGTGAACCGTCGTTGCAGTCCGTCGTAGACCGCGAGCATCTGCACAACTTCGCAGTCGATGCCCGTTTCTTCACTGACTTCTTTCACCGCAACTTCAGCGGGCGAGTATCCGATGTCGGCCCAACCAGTTGGGTACAACCACACGCCGGAATCAGAACGCTGCACGAGAAGGATCTCGTCTTTTTCGTTCTGCACGATGGCGCCAACAGCAACCTTCGGCGTTTGGTAGCCAGGAACGCCCACACCGACCGACTTCATCCATTCGTGCACAAGGTCGTCGGGGTCATAAGAACTTCCTGCCGCAACACGCATATCAGCAGCCACGGCGAGGACTTCTTCGAACCGTTCTTGTTCGTACAGGCTCTGTGTGAATCCCAAGCCCGTTCGGGCAATGCCGGCGAGCGCTTCACTCCAGCGAACAAGGTCCTGCGGGGTTACGGGATCAGCCATGGCCGCACGCTATCGGCCCTATTCAGTTGCTGGAAGCCCGTTCCAATGAATACAGCAACGAGCGACGAATCTCGCCCAAGTAGTCGTGATCGGTGATCTTTCGACCCTCAGAATCACGTACGTAGAACGAGTCGACCGCGTCGGTGCCAATGGTCTGAATCTTGGCCGAGGTGATGTCGAGGTCGAGTTCGTGAAGTGCACGGGTAATGCGCCACAACACGCCAACACCATCAGGGGCTCGCACCTCAAGAACTGTGGCCTCATGCGACAAGCCATTGTCGACGATGACTTCGGGATGGGTCACGAGCCCGGGGAGGCGACGAGGACGGCGATAGGTCTTTGATCGTTCTTCTAGGCGAGCAGCGAGCGCAAGGCGACCATCGAGTGCCTTTTCGAGATCGCGAATAACCCGATCCCACGGAATCTCTGAATCGAAATTGCTTTGTACCCGGAATTGTTCGAGCGCCATCTGGTTGTCGGCCGAATGAGCCGCCGCTTCAAGAACGGTGAGGCCATTGAGCGACAACACGCCTGCGACCCGAGAGAACAGGCCAGGTCGATCGGGGCTGATCACCACGATCTGATCATCGACAGCTTCGATGATGCGACGACGTTGGGCGAGCAGGTCACGCTGATGAGGGGTCGGGAAACCGGTATCAGTTGCATCGGCAACCGAGCCGCCCGAAAGGACATGAGCAACACGATCAACCAGAACGCCGACGAGTTCTTCTTTCCACGAGCCCCATGCCGCTGTCCCGGTTGCTAGCGAATCCGCCTCGGTCAGCGCGTCGAGCAATCGGAGGCAGGTCAGCGAACCAACTGAATCGGCTACGAATGAAATCGTCCCGTCATCGGAAAGATCTCGACGCGTTGCCGTGTCAGCAAGCAACAAATGATGACGACACATCTGCTGAAGGATGAGCGTGTCACCTTCATCGAAACCCATTCTTGGAGCGATCTCGGCAATGAGTTCGATACCAACATCGGTGTGGTCACCAGGCCGGCCTTTGCCGATGTCGTGCAACAAGGTGCCGACAACGAGAAGGTCAGGCCGATCAACGCGATCAACCAACGCTGCGGAATTCGCTGCCGCCTCACAGAGGTGACGATCAATCGTGAAGCGGTGATACGCGTTACGTTGCGGACGGCAACGAATGACAGACCACTCAGGAAAAATTGGTTCCCACAGGCCCCGCTGATCAAGCGTCTCAACGACCTGAACCGCTGGGCGACCGGCCAGGAAAAGTTCAACGAACAGTCGACGAGCTTCCTCGGACCATGGAGTCGTTAACGGCTTGGATTCCGCCAGTCGATCGAGGGTTGTTCGTTCGATGCGCGCATCGTTGCGCGCTGCGGTAACAGCAACACGCAGAACAAGATACGGATCATTCGCGGGTTCGGCACCAGCCGCAAGAGCAACTGAACCGTCACGAACAACTACGCCGACAAGTGCTTCCTCGTCGCGACGCATCTTTCGTCGGGTTGGACCGTCAAGAGATGAACGAACACGGAACCAAAGTTCATCGCTCACCCACGCGATTGTTCGAGCGGCGGTGGACAGTGCCCGCATGAAAACATCGGCGTCGTTGAAACCAAGTGCAGCAGAAACTGCATCTTGTTCTTCAAGAAGAAGAACATCTGAATGCCGGCCGGTTCGTCGCTGTAACTCAACCCGGGCCGATAACACCACTTCGTACGCCTCGAGGATGGCCTCATGATCACCCGGAAGGAGGCTCATACCAGCGCGCTCTGCCCAGGTGATCGCATGGACGTCACGCAGACCACCGCGACCATTTTTCAGATCTGGTTCAAGGAGGAACGCGACTTCTCCGGATTCTCTATGTTGAGAACGAACACGCACATCCATTTCGTCCAACCAGCGTTTTGACCGTTTCCGCCAGAGTTCGTCGCCTTTGACAGCGAGTTCCTCAGCCAATTTCGGATCGCCAGCAATATGACGTGCCGAG
This sequence comes from Actinomycetota bacterium, assembly GCA_005787345.1. Lineage (GTDB taxonomy): Bacteria > Actinomycetota > Acidimicrobiia > Acidimicrobiales > Acidimicrobilacustridaceae > Acidimicrobilacustris. The sequence goes on along the minus strand of SYBH01000030.1, from coordinate 1,428 downwards.
AGAATTGCGGTTGCAGTATCGAGATCATCCGATGCCAACGCAAGCGTCTCTTTCACCGTCCGAACCGCGTGACCCAGTTTTATGCCTTCATCCCAAATCGGATACCAGATCGATTCGGCGAGAGCGCTTACCGAGGTCTTCGGTTCGTACAGCAAATACACATCGATATCGCTGCCCGGAGATAACTCCGACCGGCCATACCCGCCAACCGCAACAAGTGCGGCTCCAGTGGCGGGACCACCAGCGATCTCCCAAAGTTGCTGAAGCCAGAGGTCAACTTTTTCGGAAAGTAAACCGCAGAAGGCCGCACCTCGACGGCTGGTGTCCTGAAGTAACACCAGCCGATCGAGTTGCGGAGTCATAAATGGATGAACAGGTGCGACGCGGAATCAGACCGCTTCGTCACCCAGCTCCCCAGTACGAATTCGGATAATCTTCTCGACCGGTGAAATCCAAACTTTGCCGTCGCCGATCTTTCCGGTTCGAGCTGCTTCAACGATCACGTCGGCCACCTGTTCGGCGATCTCGTCGGGCACAACCGTCTCGATCTTGACCTTCGGCAACAAATCGACGACGTACTCCGCGCCGCGGTAAATCTCTGTCTTTCCACCCTGGCGGCCAAATCCCTTGACCTCGTCGACGGTCATGCCGTGAAGACCAGCGGCCTTCAGCGCATCTTTCACATCGTCGACTTTGTGGGGCTTGATGATTGCAGTCACAAGCTTCATATCAGGCACCGTAGCCCTTTCGTTCGTGAGTTCCGCAGATGACGGAACGAATCGTTCACTTGTCGTTCAGTTGAGAATTTAGATGCGGTCCATGCTTCCGGTGCTGCCGAAGCTGTAGGCCGTTTCCGCATGCTGGCTGTAATCGAGGCCTTCATTCTCCTCTTCTTCGGTAACCCGCATGCCGATCGTCTTATCGATCGCCTTAGCGATGATGAACGAAACAACGAACGAGAAGACCATGGTCGCAGCCGATGCGACGAACTGGAACCACAGCAACTTGGCATCTCCGCCTGTGAAGAGTCCTTCGTTCTCAACAATGGGGTTGATTGCCGCGTCAGCAAAGAATCCAAGCAGCAGTGCACCAACAAGCCCGCCAACAAGGTGGACACCGACGACATCGAGGCTGTCGTCGTAACCGAACTTGAACTTGAGCTGAATGGCGAGCACACACAGCACACCAGCGAGGAAGCCGATGATGATCGGGGCCATTCCGCCAACAAACCCTGCACATGGGGTGATGGCCACAAGTCCTGCCACGGCACCTGAGGCAGCGCCGAGTGTGGTGGCTTTGCCGTCCTTAATGCGCTCAAACAACAACCAGCCGAGCATTCCCGCAGATGCTGCGAGAAAGGTGTTCATGAGTGCAGTTGCAGCAATACCGTTCGCTCCGAGTGCGGAACCAGCGTTGAAGCCAAACCAG
>SYBH01000029.1 GCA_005787345.1 Actinomycetota bacterium | reverse complement strand
TGGTCACGAAGCGTTCACCGCTATGCGTGCTCGCGGCGCCGATGCAACTGACGTCGTCATTCTTGTGGTCGCTGCCGACGATGGCGTCATGCCGCAAACGATCGAAGCCATTAATCACGCGAAGGCTGCCGACGTTCCGATCATTGTTGCCATCAATAAAATTGATCGTGAGAACGCTGATCCCACTCGTGTGATGCAGCAGTTATCTGAACACGAACTCGTCCCCGAAGCATGGGGCGGCGAAACCGTCATGGTGGAAGTCTCCGCACTTCAAAACCTCGGAATCGACGATCTTCTCGAGAACGTGCTCATCATGGCCGACCTCGAAGACCTCCGGGCGAACGCCGATGGTCGCGCTCGCGGCGTGGTGCTCGAATCAAATCTCGATATTGGTCGAGGCCCAGTGGCCACAGTGCTTGTGCAACACGGAACGCTGTGCGTCGGCGATCCACTGGTTGCCGGTGCGGCTTGGGGTCGCGTCCGCGCAATCATCGACGATCAGGGAAACACGATCAAAGAAGCGGGCCCTTCGGCGCCAGTGCAGGTCCTTGGTCTATCCGACGTTGCTATCGCAGGCGACCGTTTCGTTGTCGCTCCCGACGAGAAGACGGCTTCGAAGGTTGCCGCAACTCGCGAGCATTGGCTCCGGGTTGCCACAATTGGCCGTGAAGCCCATGCAATGAGCGGTGGCGCCAAGCTCGAAGACATCTTCCAGCAGATTCAGGCAGGCGAATCAGCAACGCTCAACCTCATTTTGAAAGCCGACGTCACCGGTTCGCTCGAAGCTCTTACCGAGAGCCTCAAGCGACTCGAACGTGACGAGGTCAAACTCGCATTCGTGCACCGCGCTGTTGGTGGCATCACCCAGAACGATGTCCAGTTGGCGGCTACCTCCAACGCGACGATCATCGGCTTCAATGTTCGACCCGATCGTCAGGCTCGCGAACTGGCCGACACCGAGCACGTTGAAATTCGTGCCTACGAAATCATCTACCAGGTGCTTGAAGATATTGAGAAGGCCATGCTTGGTCTCCTCAAACCTGAGTACGAAGAAATCGTCACAGGTGAAGCCGAAGTTCGTGAGATCTTCCGCGTGCCCAAGGTCGGCGCTATTGCCGGCTGTTATGTCACTAACGGCCAGATCACGCGTGGCACCAAGGTGCGCTTCCTTCGTGAAGGAACAATCATCTGGAAGGGTTCGGTCGCGTCGCTCCGCCGCTTCAAGGACGATGTCCGCGAAGTTGCAGCTGGTTTCGAGTGCGGTATCGGTCTCACCGATTTCCAAGACCTCAAGCCTGGCGACATCATCGAAACCTACGAAGACCGCGAGATTCCGCGCACCTAAGTTGTTTCCGACGGTTCGCCGTTCGGATTCCTTAGGGTCAACCAGGAGGCGCTTGTATGAGTCGACGAAGCAACCACGGCTCGGCCCGTCAGTATCCGCGTACTGCTCGACTCAACGAGTTGTTACGCGAGATCATTGCGGGCGAACTTGAGCGCATGGACGACGATCGCCTCCATCTCGTGACCATTACTTCAGTTGACATCGAAGGCGATCTTCGCCACGCCAAGGTGTACTTCGATTCGATCCAAGATGAAGAAGGTGATCCCGAGGTTCTCGAAGCATTCGGTGAGGTTCGCTACAAGCTGCAGTCGGCGATTGGCCGTGAAGCGCGCATGAAGCGCACGCCGGAACTTTCGTTTGCGCCCGATCCTGCTGTTCGGGCCGGCGCGCGTATCGAATCGTTGTTGGCCGAAGGCCCCCGACCGGAACCCGACGCCACCGAATCGTGAGCGCGAAGAAGCGTGACGACGGACCCGACGGGCTCGTCGTCGTCGACAAGGACGCGGGCTGGACCTCGCACGATGTTGTTGCGAAATCGCGCGGCTTGCTAGGCACGCGCAAAGTCGGGCATTCGGGAACACTCGACCCCGACGCCACTGGTGTGCTTTTGCTGGGGGTTGGTCGCGTTACGCGTTTGTTGAAATATCTCACTGCGTTACCCAAGACCTATACGTGCGAAATCTTCTTCGGAACCGAAACCTCGACCCTCGACGCCGCCGGCGAGGTCACGGCTACACACGACATGGCGAGCCTCACCTTTGCGCAGGTAGAAGCGGCAGTTCCGCAGTTCACTGGCGACATCATGCAGATTCCCCCGATGGTGTCAGCCGTGAAGATCGACGGAAAGCGATTGCATCAACTCGCGCGTGAAGGAATCGAAGTTGAGCGAGCGCCACGCCCGGTCACCATCCATCGCTTCACCGTTGCACCGACAAATGATCCACTTGTCGTCACTGCCGAGGTGGAGTGTTCCTCGGGCACCTATGTGCGCACGTTGGCCGCAGATCTTGGTCATGCTCTTGGCGGGGGAGCGCATCTCCGTGAACTTCGACGTACTGCCATCGGCTCGTTCACGCTTACTGAAGCGCATGCGCTCGAATCGGTGTCCCCCGACGTTCTCTTAACTCCAGCCGAGGCCATGCGAGACAACCCCATCGTGGTGGTTTCCGAGGCAGAGCGGATCGACGTTGGCCACGGAAAGGTCCTGGCGGTCGATGATCGGTTCGTCGGCGAAGGTCCCTGGGCGGTTACTGACGGCGAGGGTCGCCTGCTTGCGATGTACATCGCTCATCGGGATGGCACTGCAAAGCCCGATGTTGTCGTTGCCCCGGTTGACGGACGGTAGCGTTCGATCAGTCATGGACGTCTTCTACGACAACGACGAAGCACATCTCGCCGGGCAGGGTTCCGCTGTCACGATCGGCGCGTTCGATGGCGTCCATCTCGGTCACCGTCAGGTCATTGCCACATTGCGTGGGCTGGCCACCGAGCGAGACCTTCGAACTGTGGTCGTGACCTTCGATCGTCATCCGGCATCAGTTGTTCGGCCCGAGTCTGCGCCGCTGCTCCTCACTGATCTTGACCAGAAGCTTGAACTGCTTGCCGAATGTGGTGTCGACGTTGCTTTTGTCGTGCGCTTCGATGAACAACGAGCGCAAGAAACAGCGAACGAATTCATTACGGCAGATCTGGTCGGAACCCTCAATGCAAAGCTGGTCACGGTCGGAAGTGACTTTCACTTTGGCAATAAGCGCACCGGGAACGTGGAACTCCTTACTGGGATGGGAAATGATCTTGGTTTCGAGACGCTGGCCCACGAACTCGTTGACCTGAGCGGACAACCTTCGACTGAGTCGGTGTCGTCAACGCGAATCCGCGCCGCATTGCGCAGTGGCGATCTTGAGTCGGCCAATGCGATGTTGGGTCGCCCCCACGAGGTGCGCGGTGTTGTGGGCCATGGCGATGGCCGCGCACGCGACCTCGGATTCCGCACGGCAAACCTTGCGATCCCTGAAACGATCTGTCTTCCCGCCGATGGCATTTACGCCGGTTGGTGTCGTACGCCCGATGGCATCAATCGAGCCTGTGCCATATCGCTTGGTCGCCGTCCCACGTTCTACGAGTTCGCCGATACATCTCTGCTCGAGGCACACCTCATCGACTTCGACGCTGACCTTTACGGACAAGAACTCGCAGTGCAGTTCGTCGCTCACCTTCGAGATGAACTGAAATTCGATTCGGTCGACGCGCTCATCGCCCAAATGGGCAAAGACGTCGACCAGTGTCGGACACTTTTGCTGGGTTGATCGTTCGCTGAGCGACGATTCGCCAAGGAACGCCACCCAAGACTTCGATGTCGTCCCAGGCAAATCTGCAGCCCGGTTTCTGAGCAGTACGCCACCAATCCCTTACCCTCGAAAACACTGGTGAATGGCTACGCGTCGCTGAGGGGCCGCCACGAGTCATTGACGCGATCACGGACGCGATCACGGACGCAATCACGCCTCTCGGGACTACCATCATTTTGTCGGGGGACGGGCCCGCGGCAAGAGCGGAGGCGCATCCGATGCCCGATTCCGACTTGGCCGATGAAGCTCGGCGGTTGCATACCGAACTCGATCAAGTGTGTTCCGAACTCGATGAAATGGAGCACTTACTCCGCGAGAGCGGCCACGCCGTGCACGCCGCAGGCATCATTGTTGCCGGGAGCCCAGCCATCAGGGCAAATGGGGGGTGATGATGAGATAATGATCGGAACCGAGGCTCACATGACCATGGATCTTTCGGGTGACCCGCCGCCCTCTTATCGCACGGCCCAATACGCCGGCCTTGTCAAACGTTTGCGACGCGTTCGCTCCTTCGCACTTCTCGCGATCGCAGGTGCTGTGCTCGCGTCTGTGGTGCCAGCGGCCCCGGCGGGAGCTACGCAAGTGCCACTTAGTTACGGTGCGGGCACGTTTAACACGTTCCTTGCTCGTGTAGACAGCTGGCAGCCATTAGGTGACATCAGCGCAGACATCAATCCGTTGCAAAGCTACACACTTGAATTCGATCCGCTGATCGTGCCTGTAGAGCGCGATCTAGTCACCCAGACGTTACGTGAGCTCTTGCGCTTCGCCGGCTCACCACGACTCGCGTCTCTCCATGTGATCGTCGCGCGTGATGCCTCGTTCATGAAGGACGCGCTCATCCGCAGAGATGCTGAGAACTCTGCCTACCTTGACGCTGCCGAGCTCGCCAAAGCGCTTACATCCATCGACGACTTCGCCGAGTCCGGCCTGTCATACGGTGTTCGGGGCCCCTTCCAACCACACATAGACCCACTGCCGCACCAGACGATCTTGGTTCTCGACAAGTACGCCCCATCAGCCGAGGCCCTCGCACAACTGATGGCAGTCGAGGCGGGGACAGCCATAGTGCGCTCTAACGCGACGGGAACGATGTACTCACCCTTCCCATGCTGGGCGGCTGAGGGTACTGGCTGGGGTATTGGTACTGCGGCCTTGGCCCGCACGACACGACACACAAGTACCTCGCCGTTTGATGTCACCGCGTGGAGAAACGAGCGTCTTGCTCAGCTCGGCCAGCTCTTTGCTGACGACATGGACGTTGTCCGTGGAATGGGCGCCTCGGAGACCTTCGGCAGGACGAAGTCCAACCCCTGTCTTCTCCTACCAGGAGTTGGGCATTTGCAGGGAATGATGTTTGTTGAGGGTCTCGTCGCTCGTGACGGTGTCCAGGCGTTGTTGGATTGGAACTCCGGATCGTTCGGCCGGGACTGGCGAACCGTCTTCCAGGAGGTCTATGCACTAACTATTGAGTCCGCCTATGAAGCCTTCTTGCAGGGCGCGGTCCCTGAGCTGCTGGCTCTTGCCGCCGAACGCGCACCGGTACCCGAACCTGCGCCTTCCCCCGCCACTGCACCAAAGCCCGATCCGGTTGCGCCGGTCTTTACTCGCTGAACACCGGGCGGTGCCGCAACAGCACCGCCCGCGTCTCCTGCAACATCGTGGTGTAAGTACTCGGCCAATTTCATCATCGACATCACCGGCTACTGGCTCTGAGCAATCCGGATGCGCTGGCCCTTCAGTGGTGACGTCTACTGCGCGGCTGCTGCTACCAGGGCTCGTCGGGAATACCGAAGTGCTCGCTGTAGGCACGCATTTGTTCGCGGCGAGCCGGCACATCGATACCGATCTGATCGACGTCGTAGATGACCTTGCCGAAGCGGTCGCGCTCATGAGTGGCTCCATATTCAGCCAGCGCTGCTTCGGCCCTTGCATCCATGGGTTGTCCAGCAAGTTCGTAAATGGAGCGAATAGTGCCGAGATCGTCGGCCATGAACTCGTCGAATCGGATATCCATTGACTGTTCTGGTCCGCCGAGGAGCGCGCGATCCCGCATGGCTGCATTGAGCATGTCGTCGAGGCGATCGGCCCAATAGTTCGAAACGGCAACCGGGTCGACTGGCGACAACGATGTGCGTGCCGAATACGACACCATTGTTCCCATCGAAACCATTACGGAAATCGGATCACGGTGTGTGACGAGGAAGGTGGCATCGGGAAACGTTGTTGCGAGTGGACCGAACTGTTCCAGATGCTGTGGCGATTTAAGGATCCAACGTTCGCCACCGCGTAAGAACTGGCACGCTTTCAACACGGTCTTCATGTACTCATAGTGCGGTGTCTGATCGTGCGACTTGTAGTAATCGCGCCAGGTCGGCATCGGTGCCATGGTTTCGAACATCATCGTCGAGAAGTCGATCGCGAGAATTTGGATCTCTTCGTGAACGTGCCATGTCGTCATCTCATGCATGCGATTGAAGTCCGGCATGATCATGTCCATGATCTGCAGTCCGGCTTCTGTCCTTGAAAGTCGCGGATCTTCGGGGGTGTTGGCGAGCGAGGCTTCATCAAGTGAAGGAACTGGTTGGATGCTTTCCCAATATGGAAGTGAACGAAGAGCGGGATCGCACGCAATCAAATTGTGTAAATGAGTCGTGCCAGTGCGGGGGAGCCCAGCGATTATTATCGGCGCATTGATTTCGATGTCATGAATCTCTGGGTGTCGCGCTAACAAGTCGGCGAGCAGCAAACGGTTCTTTAGAAGTGTGCTCATGAAAGAACCGGCGGAGATTCGACCCATGGGTGAGAGTGGAGCTTCGGTATCGAGTGCGTTGAGCAACACTTCGAGGCGTTCCACGAAATCCATTGGACCGAAATTTTCGAGACCAGTTTCGGCCATCGCTTGTGTCATGAGTGCGTCGGCATTGAGTTCGATCATGTCCGCGAAAGGTGCGGCGCCTTCGAAGATTGCTTGGGCTTCGGGTGAGAACTGTGGGTCGGCAAGATCATCGAGGCGCTTTGGCGCCGGTCGTTTCGAAGCAGACATGGTTCCCCTTTGGGCTCGTCCCCCGACGAGCGAACCCGCATCGTAGAGCCGAAAATCCAAAGGGGTGAAAGGAATCTCGCCAAATCGGCCAGCGGTGGTCGAAATGTCGAATGTGGGCGTGAACGCCCTCGCTGGTACCGTTATCGGGTCGGTTCGCACCCTGTGAGCCGTGAAGCCCCTCCCGATTGCGCCAGGAACACGTTCCAGCGGATCACGGAGCTGGGTCCAAAACCCACCAGAAAGAACTTGCATGTCTGCTGAACCCGCAAACCTTCCACCGAAGGCTGGCACGATCGCCGAACACCGGACGCACCCTACCGACACTGGGTCGCCCGAAGTTCAGATCGCACTACTGACCGACCGCATCAACCACCTGACTGAGCATCTCAAGTCACATAAGAAGGACCACCACAGCCGTCGTGGACTTCTTATGCTCGTTGGTCGCCGTCGTCGCCTGCTCGATTACGTCAAGAAGAACGACGTCGAGCGTTACCGCTCGATCATCGCAAAACTCGGCTTGCGCCGATAGTTGCGAACCGGGGGACGACCATCGTGGTCGTCCCCTCGCTGTTCCTGTCTGGGAACAGCTCCCCGGCGATACTGCGTTGTCAGTTGCCGGAGGTGAGTATCGGATCACTGCTCCGATGTTCACCTCTGGGAACTGGTTACGGGGTCGCCTCCAACTGACGGACCAATGTCCGTCTCACAAAGGAGACACACGTGGCTGATGCCATTTCCGTCGACGCCGCCATTCCCGGCGATGCCGACAAGACCATTACCTTTTCGGCCGGCAAACTTGCCGGTCAGGCTGACGGTGCAGTGACCGTTCGCGTTGGCGACACCGTCATGCTCGTCACCGCTACAGCGGCAAAGAGTGCGCGTGAAGGTGCCGACTTCTTCCCGCTCACCGTCGATATCGAAGAGCGCATGTACGCCGCGGGTCGCATCCCCGGTTCGTTCTTCCGTCGTGAAGGCAAGTCTTCCGACCAGGCCATCCTCACCTGCCGTCTTATGGACCGCCCGTTGCGTCCGTGCTTCCCCGACGGCTTCCGTAACGAGGTGCATGTTGTTGGCACCGTGCTTGCGGCCGACCTCGTCAATCCGCACGATGTCATCGCCATCAATGGCGCATCTGCGGCACTCAGCCTTTCGGGTATCCCATTCGACGGCCCCATTGGCGCCGTTCGTCTTGCGTTTACCGCTGATGGTCAGTGGATCCCGCACCCCACCTATGAAGAGGGTTCGGAAAGCCAGTTTGAAATCGTTGTCGCTGGTCGTGCACTCAACGGCAACGACGTTGCGATCTCCATGGTCGAAGCCGGTGGCACCGAAGCACAGTGGCCTGCGATGCAGGACGGCGCCCCCAAGGTTGACGAAGCGGAACTTGCTCGTGGGCTTGAAGCCTCGAAGCAGTACATCCTTCAGTCGATCGCTGCGCAGAACGAACTTGTTGCCAAGGTTGGCAGCAAGTCTCCGATGCCTTACTCGGTTACTTCTGACTACACGCCAGAAGTTCTTACCGCCATGCAGGCCAAGCGCGAGCAGATCCTTGCGACGCAGGTCATTTCCGACAAGACCGCTCGTCTTGAAGCCGAAGCAGCGCTTCGCGATCAGCTTGTTGCTGAACTTGCTCCTCAGTTTGCTGGCGTCGATGGTGCCGACAAGCAACTTAAGGCTGCGTTCCGCTCGGTCACCAAGGCCGTTGTTCGTTCACGCATTGTGAACGAAGGTGCTCGTATCGATGGTCGTGGCCCGAAGGACATCCGTGCGCTCTCTTCTGAGGTCGGCGTCCTTCCGTCAGTGCATGGTTCGGGTCTCTTCCAGCGTGGCGAAACCCAGGTCCTCAATGTCACCACGCTTGGTATGCCTCGCATGGAGCAAATGATCGACGCTCTTGGCGACGTGACCCGCAAGCGTTACATGCACCATTACAACTTCCCGCCGTACTCCACTGGTGAAACCGGTTTCATGCGTGGACCAAAGCGCCGCGAAATCGGACACGGCATGCTCGCTGAGCGTGCACTCGTTCCCGTGCTTCCCACGCCAGAAGAGTTTGCCTACACGATTCGTACCGTGTCTGACGTTCTCTCATCAAACGGATCGACCTCGATGGGTTCGGTGTGTGGTTCAACACTTTCGATGATGGACGCTGGCGTTCCGCTGCGTGCACCAGTTGCTGGCATCGCGATGGGCCTCGTATTTGCTGATGGAAAGTACACAACACTTACCGACATCCTCGGCGCTGAAGATGCATTCGGCGACATGGACTTCAAGGTTGCCGG